>JANOLM010000565.1:0-3436 GCA_031419815.1 Bacteroidia bacterium | reverse complement strand
GGGCAATGAGTGCCAACGTTTTGGCTTGAAGCAGTGGCTGGGTTTACGAAGCTGCGTCCTGTCCCACGTGACCAAACGAAATTAAGAAAACCAAACTACAAATTTACACTGAACCCCAGCCATGTTTTATACATTTTGTTGGTGGCTGTGAGATTCCGCTTACATCTTAATCTATTGTTTAATCCTTGATGCAACGAATGGACATTCCGAAATTTTTATCCCAGCTGCTATGGTTAGCAATACCATTGTCCTTGTTCAAGTACAAATCATATCCTGTAACAACGTCTCTGTCTGAGGTAGACCAAAAGAAACCTAATGAACCTTTATTTAAATATTGGCCCCAGCTATAGCGAAGACCACCTGGTAGCGCTGTAAATAAACTACTATTGGTTGCATCTGTATTTGGAAATAACCAATGTGTCGTCCCACTTTCTTTCAGTTTTCCTCCAGCAATAGTTGGACCTCCCAAGTAAGTTGTAAGAGTCATCTGTTCAGACTCAGTGGGTACGTGCCAATCCGTAGGACATACATTACGGTTATCTGTCGCAACATACCATGTGTACAATCGGCCGTAACTAACAACATTATTAATATCGCCCTCATAAGCCCATTGGTATTTTGGGGAACTCTCTCCAGTAATATCCAGCGATGGGGTTGTTGAAGTTGGAATTAAATCACCATTGCGATATTTCGCTGTTCGTAGATTTCTGTCTAGCCAAACTTGTGACCCAATAGTAACTGTATTATAGCCGTTGCCATCAATATCAATTAATTCAAATGTTTCAAAGCTCAATTCATTACTATAACTTGTTCCCGCGCTATTGGTTGCATAAGCTCTTGAATAATAGATTGTATTCGGAGATAAGCCAGTTAAAGAACTGATAAATGCACCTGTTCCGGTACCATCTATTGTTTTATTATTATTGATTGTTGGGGCTGGGGCTGTATTCCAGCAGACTCCTTTTTCAGTAACTACCGACCCATTATCAGAAGTAACATTTCCACCTGATGTAGCTAACTTATCTCCGATGTAAGTAATTGCAGACGCTGACAAACTTGGGGGCTCAACCTTTAATGTGGTAAATGATACTTCCTCACCATATGCGATGCCCGAACTGTTTATGGCATAGGCTCTTACAAAATATTTTGTGTTGGCAGAGAGTCCTGTGATACTACTAGCGAAGGATCCTGATCCGGTCCCGTCTTCGGTTTTACTTTTTTCTATAGTTGGATTGGAAGCTAAGTCCCAACAAACACCCCTGGAGGTTATTGAACCCCCGCCTGTGTTAGATATATTACCGCCTGAGGTCGCAGTTGTGTAAAAGATTGCTGATGCAACTGTTGTTGTTAAAGTGGGCGCCACAACCTTGGATGTGGTAAATGATACCTCCTCACCATATGCGATGCCCGAACTGTTCATGGCATAGGCTCTTACAAAATATTTTGTGTTAGCAGAGAGTCCTGTGATATTACTTGTGAAAGCTCCTGATCCGGTCCCGTCTTCGGTTTTACTTTTCTCTATGGTTGGGTTCGAAGATAAGTCCCAACAAACACCTCTGGAAGTTATTGAACCTCCACCTGTGTTAGTTACATTGCCCCCTGACGTAGCAATTGTATAAGAGATTGCTGTCACATTTGTTGTTGTCAAAACTGGCGGTATCACCACTTCTTCATCCCTACAGGATTGAATTAGGAACAGTGACAAAAAGAAAATAAACACCCTGAGTTTTACAGATAATACTTTCATTGGATTTATGTACGTTTAGTAATTTTAGATTTTATCTTACCTGTCACTGGTATAAAACCGGTATTTTATGATGACTGGAGATTATATTTTTTTGAAATTCGTCCGTTTCTAAATTCTAATTAGTCTGTCTAGAATCTTATCTCATAGCTGGCAACGTGAGTATATGAGGCGTGGCGGGATTAGGAGGGCAAATGAATGACGATAGGAATGATTTGCCCGACCTGCTCCGCACTGTCCCACAAACTGAAACGAATTTATGAAAATGAAACTACAATATAGCACTGAACCCCGCCATGACTCATATACAATGTTGGCGGGTGTTAATTCTTTGTCCTAACCAATAAGTCCCACTTTCCAATCCTGGAATAATTGTCTAAATCCATGTCACGATTCGCATTTGAATGTATTCCATTGGTCATATCTTCTTCTACTAGAATTGAATAGTCCGTTATTGGTACTTCTTCAATAAGAAATCCGTCTTTGTCCAGAAGATGTATTGAAAACCCTGTGAGAGTTGATTTGAATGCGGTTTTGGAATTAACTGATAATTGATAATAAATCTTTCGATCAACATACTTTGTCTTGAGTTGTCCATAGTAATTAAATGCTGTGGAGTCAGAACCCCAATCTTTCATTTCTTCTAGGTTCCTTTCATGAGTTGCGAGCTGTCGTGCACTCAAATACTCTCTCAAGGGTATTGAGAGTAAAAATGTAAATGAAATAATTGAGATTATGAGAATCGTCTTTTTCTGAGCTGGTGTGTACTCTGCATTTAGGTTAAATCCAAATCTATGTATTAAAAGAAAGTGAAGTAAAACGTAGACTGGAAGTAATAAGGAGAGGGCCATCAACTTGTCATCCGAACTGCCGTCTTCATAGGTTATTCCATAAATTAGTGCACCTAAGATTCCTAGAATTATGATGGTGCTCACAACACCAAGTATTTTGGAGTAAGTCTTCATTTCTTTTTCTTTTGACTTGTTAGAATATTGAGCATTGAATCTAATTTTTCTTTTACTCTTGAAGTTTCCGAGTCTCTTAAATCAAGTTGGTCTTTCAAATTGCTAATTTTTTTATTGAGTTGAATTATTTCAGATTCTTGTTTTTCTATGGTTCCTTTAAGGTCGTTATTCTCAACAGTCAGCCAAATTGATACAAAAAGACTGATTAAAGCAATCGATGTTGTCAACCTAAATCTGAATTTTTCGACCCTATCCTTTTTTGTAAATTCGTGCCTAAGTCCTTTAAATTTCCTTGCATTTTCTGTAAGTCTGATGTTCAATCCATTTCTCAAATACTCGATAAGTCGAAAATGTTCAAGATCTCCTAGAACAAACTCAAAGTCATTAAGGCTCTTAGGTTGAAGATTTGTCTTAATGTCAGCCTTGGGCATCCATTTCTGTTCCTGAGCTTTCAACAAGTCAATAATTTTAATTGATAATTTATCTTGCTCGTCAGTTATCATTGTCCTGAATTAATGCCCGCCAACGTGAGTGTATAAAACGTAGCGGGCCTACGAAGCATTGTACTACATGAAACGCCCTACACCCAGCCAAGCACATTAATGAGTGAATGATTTATTTCTGATTAGCGATCGAATGGCAATTTTGCAGTAATTTCGTAGCCTCTTAAAAAATTCATAATAGGTAACAACCGATAATCGCCATGTTTTTAATAGCCTCTCTTAGT
>JANOLM010000564.1:0-4263 GCA_031419815.1 Bacteroidia bacterium | reverse complement strand
TGTTTGTTGAATTCAAAAACCGGGTCAGGCGATTTCAAGAGGTGCTTTGGTATTTTCTGTAGGTCTGTGTCCAATCCGATGCACAAATAGGAAGATTTCTTTTTGATTTGAAGGAAAAGCTCAGAGCGGGTCATGGCACGAATTTAAAATAAAAAAGTCATGCGGTTGGCACGACTTTTCCAATTAGTTCTTTTTAATCTGATCTTATCTCAAGTCAATCACCTCCACGCCAGGATATTTTTTGACATCGAACGTGAAATAACTATCAGTAATGGTAGCATTTGGAGTAAACTTACTAATCACGTATTTATAGCGGTTTCCCGACTTATCAAACATAGTAAAGTTTTGAATGCTCTTGTCCTTCTTTCCAATGTTCATTCGGATCTTAAAGTACTGCGCATCTTTTTTCTCTGGCACTAAATCAATCACATCACACACCACACCCGCTTCTGTTACTTCGCCCATGTGCAAATATTTAAAGCCCTTTTTATACACCTCAAAAATCTTAGAGGGGTTCAGATCATCTGAGTTAGGATCAAAATTGTCGATATTAACTTCTTTTGCATCTGGCAAATATGTCCACAAGGTTTTGCCATCATTGATAACTTCTTGTTCGGGTAATACCAATCGGTATTTGTCTCCCTTCACAATCATTTTCCCTTTAAACTCCTCGTTAATCTTTTCAACTTCGTTTGTAAGCGTATAAGAGATATTTGCTTCAAAAGCTGGCACTGCTTTATATCTTTTACTCATTGCATCCAATACCTCCAACGCCTTTGGGTCGTACTGTGCTACAAGAATTTTTCCGGAAATAGCGAAAATCAGGGTAATAACTAGTTTTTTCATACGATCATCAATCTATCAAGTAGTAGGACTATGTCTTTCTTTTAATCCTTTCAATAATTGTTCCAAACTTAACTCATCTTTTACTAATACCTCGCGGGCCTTTGAACCTTCAAAGGCTCCCACTACTCCCGCAGCCTCTAATTGATCGATCAACCGGCCTGCCCTGTTATAGCCAAGTTTCAGCTTTCGCTGAATGAGAGATGTGCTTCCTTGCTGGTGCATGACCAACAATCTCGCGGCCTCCTCAAACAAAACATCTCGATCAGAAAGATCTACACTGGAAGGCCCTCCTTCATCTTCACCCTCAAATTCTGGTAACAGATAGGCAGAATCATAGCCACGCTGTGAGCCTATAAAATCACAAATCTTTTCTATCTCAGGTGTATCTACGAAAGGGCTTTGCAAACGAACAATCTCTGAGCCCGAAGAAAGCAACATGTCTCCTTGACCAATTAACTGATCAGCCCCACCCGTATCGAGAATGGTGCGCGAATCAATTTTAGAAGTTACTTTGAATGAGAGACGTGCCGGGAAGTTAGCTTTGATCACACCGGTGATAACATTCACCGAAGGACGTTGTGTGGCTACCACTAAATGAATACCAATGGCTCGCGCCAACTGAGCCAGTCTTGCAATAGGGGTTTCAACTTCTTTGCCGGCTGTCATCATCAAATCCGCTAACTCATCAATGACCAAAACTATATACGGAAGAAAACGATGACCTTCTTTTGGATTTAATTTTCGCGCTACAAACTTTGTATTATACTCTTTTATATTCTTGGCGCCTGCATCTTTCAAAATCTCATAACGGTTTTCCATCTCAATGCAAAGAGAATTGAGTGTATACACCACTTTCTTGGTATCGGTGATGATAGCTTCTTCGCTGTTGGGAAGTTTTGCTAAGTAGTGCCGTTCAATTTTACTGAACAGGGACATCTCTACTTTCTTGGGATCGACCAACACAAACTTAAGTTGACTTGGATGCTTTTTATACAATAATGATGTTAAAACCACATTCAGGCCCACTGACTTTCCTTGCCCTGTTGCACCCGCAACCAACAAGTGTGGCATCTTGGCAAGGTCAATTACCATCAATTCGTTGGAGATGGTTTTTCCAATGGCGATGGGAAGTTCCTTATCCGTTTTTTGAAAGCGTTCCGAGGCCAACACCGAACGAATGCTTACCATCTCACGGTTTTTGTTAGGCACTTCAATACCAATTGTTCCCTTGCCGGGAATGGGTGCAATAATGCGTATTCCCAATGCCGATAAGCTCAAGGCAATATCATCTTCCAGGTTTTTGATTCTAGAAATTTTTATACCAGCCTCCGGCACAATTTCATAGAGCGTAACCGTTGGGCCAATAGTAGCCTTTATACTTTGAATGCCAATTTTAAAATTGGTGAGTGTGCTAAGTATCCTGTCCTTGTTTTGATTAAGTTCTTCTTGTGTTACCTGAACCTTGCTTACTTCATACTCATTCAATAGCTCAAGAGGCGGAAATTTAAAACCACTTAAATCAAGAGTGGGGTCATATAATCCCTTTTCGTCAACCAACTGTTCCGCCAAAATTTCTGTATCTGTCTTAGGCTCCTCAACAATGAAGACCGGCTCAACTTTTAGTTTCTCTGATTTCTTAGGAGGCTCAATATCAAGTTTCAAATCCTGAACAAGCAGCACAGGTTTTTCTTCTGGAGTTGATTTTAATACAAGCACCGGATCTTCCTCATTTTGCACAGGCCAGTTATCTGAGTCCTCGGTATAAGCAGGTTTAAATTTCAAATCATCATCATCCGACAAAAGAGCATCATTGCCCATTGGTTTAGGATCCTTTACTTTGAAGGCATTGATGGCTGTAACGTTGAAGAAATAAATAATGAAAATAAAAAGTGAAAGAGTGAGAATCAGGAAAGTTCCCCATCCCAAAAGCCCATCCGATATTCTAGCCAATTCATACCCAAGTCCACCGCTCAAAAAACTAATTTCCGTTACACCTGTAATACTGTGTGTAATATATCCCAGCAAGAGGCTTAGCCATAATCCCGCGAAGACGGATAAAATGAAAACTGAAAAAATAGGAAGCAGTTCGCGCTTAAATACCATGCGAAACCCCAACAAGAAAAGTAAGGGTGCTATAAAGAAGGCAGAGATACCCAGCCACTTGAAAATAAAGTAATGCGAAACCAAGGCACCAGCATGACCAAACCAGTTTTCTGCAACAATTTCAGAGCTCCTGATTTGTAAAAATGTATCAACGAAGCCAAGGCCCTCTTTGCCAGTAAAGAAAAGACTCTGATCGGCTTTGCCAGTGAAGAGATAAGAAATGAAGGCCGTGAATAAATATAACGATACGATAAGCAAGAAAAAACCAGAAGCGAGTACAAAGCGCGGATCCTTAAAAAAACCAAAGCTGAAATTGAATTTCGATTTGCTGCCGCCCTTTGCCTTTCTTTCTTTTTCGGGTTTTTTAAATGTGTTGGACTTGTAGGTGTTCTCTGCCATTAGTTTAAAAAGTAGTCAAAATTAAACAATACATTTAAATTATTGTCATGTGCTTTAAAACGCGTAAGGGCTGTTTACTGTGGCTAACAGACCTTGGAGGTCTATATTCTCGTTTTCTAACAATCAACGAAGCTTGATATTCCCCAATTTGATCTCCAATTTGCTAGTGAGCCTTGAAAAAGTATTGTCTTTATTGGATTTCTATTGATTAAGAAGCTGCTACTTGACCCTTAAGCATTGAGGAAGTATATGTCTTACAAATAACATAACCATACAATAGTTATACCGGTAAATTTTATTGCATTTGGTTTTTCAAGATTGCTTTGTTGATCCTTTTCACAAACGAAGGCCCTTCATAAATAAACCCTGTATAAATCTGAATAAGGTCTGCACCAGCTTTTAGTTTTTCAATCGCATCCTCAGGAGACATAATACCTCCTACTCCAATAATTGGGTATCCTTTTCCAAGCCTTGCACGCAAAAAAGAAATCACTTCATTGGATCGATTTAATAAAGGCTTACCGCTTAGTCCTCCTGCACCAATTTTTTCTATTTCATCATTCGCAGTGCTCAAGCCCTCGCGTGAAATAGTTGTATTGGTGGCAATCACACCATCTGTTTTTGTTTCGCGAAGTATCTCAATAATATCGATTAACTGACTTTCACTAAGGTCTGGTGCGATCTTTAACAAAACGGGTTTTGGTTTTTCCTTTGCCAGACTTAAAGCCTTCACGTGCGACAATAATTTCTTGAGCGGCTCCTTCTCCTGCAACCTGCGAAGGTCAGGTGTATTAGGTGAACTTACATTCACCACAAAGTAATCCACGTAAGGATAAAGCGCATCAAAACAAATTTTATAATCTTCAAAAGCGTTTTCATTAGGTGTTGTTTTATTCTTACCAATGTTACCTCCAA
>JANOLM010000563.1:0-3674 GCA_031419815.1 Bacteroidia bacterium | reverse complement strand
TTTTTGTTTAATCATTTTGATAAAAAAGCGACTGAGTCGTCATAACTAAAACAAGGAATACTAAATAAGTTTTCATTTTATCATTGTTTAGAAATACTGCAATTACCGCTGTGACATTTATCATCCATAAAACATAGTGTCTAATTGGTGGTATCTTCAAACCTATTTTGTCATTGTCTTCAACCAATGATACCACCAAGCTACACTCTACATCCTCTTCCTGAAATGACTAATTGCACTACAAAAAGTGATCTTTATCAGGTTACTGATAAAGTAAAACATCACACTAAGTTCCTTTTATGTATGGCACTCATGGCATTTCTTCTCTTGCGCGTTCGATTTCATAATTTCTTTTGCGGTTAAGCGTTATTGTCGTCTCATTCGTGGCGCTTTGTTTGGTATTTAAAAGAATGACTGCTCTCACATCTTCATCCCACCCATAGAAGAGTTTGCTCCTTTCTTCAAAATAAATTCGCTATTGAGCAGATAAGCACCTGAGGTTACCACGCGGTCACCCACTTTTAATCCTGAAAGTATTTCAACAAATTGTTTGTTTTCAATACCTGTTTTAACAGTTCGGCTTTCGAACATGCCCGGCATAACCTCAATCCAAACCATCGTCATGCGACCAATTAATAAAGATGATTTAGGAATGACGAGTGTCTGTTTAGGATGATGATTGATGGCTACACGAGCCATCATGCCCGGTTTTATCATGTTGTTAGAATTATCTATTCGAAAGCGTACGAGACTTATTTTTGAATTTTCTTCTATGGCTGGATTTTCAAACACCATCTTCGCCTTAACTGGCTTTTGTGGTAAACCTTCAATAGTTATCGAGGCCTCAGTTTTCTCAGTCAAGTACTGTAGTTCACTTGCATATACCTGAGTTTCTACCCAAACAGAACTAAGATCAGCGATCTGAAAAAGTGGTCTACCAATTTCTGTGTACTCTCCTTCATTGACCAACAGTTTTACTACGGAACCTGTATTGGCACTATAATAAGTTAGCAAAGAAGAGGCTTGCTGATTCGCTTCAAGATTTTTAATCTGCGATTCTGTCATTCCCCATAACAACAATTTTTTCCTGCCGCCTTGAATCAATCCATCCACTGCTGTTTGTTGTCCAGGAAACTTATCAAGGTGTTGAAGTGTAGACAAATAATCATTCTGATCCGCTAACAACTCTTCACTGTAAATACTATAAAGAGCTTGTCCCTTTTTGATCCGACCACCTTCCTCGCGAAGGAAAAGACGATCAATTCTTCCCTTTATTCGTGCCGTAATGGTGGTCAGTTTATTTTCGTCCTCTGATATCGTTCCTGTCAGTGTGGTTTGAGTGCTTATCATGGTAAATCGAGCCGTGTCAATTATGATATTGGCGAGCATTTGCTGTTCATTATCAAGTGTCAGCATGGTTGAGTCCATTGATTCACTACTTTCAATTTTCTTCACCTTCAAAAGTCCCATGCCACACACCGGACAGGCTCCCGGTTTATCGGAACGTACAGAAGTATGCATGGGGCAGGTATAATACTCCTCCATTGCCTGATGGTCAACTTCTTTTTTACAGGAGAAAATAAAAATGAAAATGATCAGTATGCTATAATATTGTCTCATTACTTATCATTTAGAATACTTTCACTGTCCAGCATGTAGCCTGCATTCAGCGCAATCTCTTCATCACCTTGTAATCCGCTAATAATTTGAATAAAATTATTGGAGGACATTCCTGTCATCACTACACGTGGCTCGAAGAGACCAGTTCCATTGGAGGTTGTATCTGTTTTTACCCACACGATTTTGCGTGAGCCTAGATCGTAAACAGAAGATAATGGAATAGTCAGTGCATCAGTTTGGATTAAAAATTTACTTCTTACCAATGAATTGATCTTTAATTTACGCTCCTGATTATCCAGATAAATTCTTGCTTGTGCGAACCGTTGCTTATCCTGATAGATAGGTTCCACGAGATCAATCCTTGCGTTGATCGAGTCAGCTTGTCCTTCGGGATAAAGTATTATCAAACTACCTTTTTTAAGTTCTGTCTGAGAATCAATGCCTACTGAAAGAATGACCCACACCTGGCGGGTATCATTGACAACAAAGAGCGTTTGACCTTTGGTGATATATGCGCCTTCACGGATTTGATCAGACGAAGTAGTTTGAGATTCAGCATTTGATTCAGCGGCCGCATTCATCCCACCTATTTTAGATGAAGGTTTCATTTCATCTTGAGAGGCAGGTTCTGTTGAGAACCTGATGAAGCCATCAATAGGCGATGTAATAATAATTGTATTTGTTACTGTACTTGATTTTTCAATTCGCTGGATTTGGGTTTCCGAAAGTCCCAGCAATTTCAATTTCTGTTTTGCTTTTGCTGCAAGACTGTCTTCTCTGGATTGTAACAGAAACAAATATTCTTCCTGAAAGGTGTTGAGTTCAGGACTGTATAGCTCTGCTATCCGTTCTCCTTTTTTTACATACTGATAATTATATTTTACATAAAGTTTTTCAATTCTCGCTGAAGTTCTTACGGCTACTATGTTATTCCTACGCTCATCAAAAGCAATGTATCCACTGCCCGTTACAGTTTGCTTAGAGAGGTTCCGTGAAAGCAGTATCGTTTTTTGTGCGGAAAGCACAACCTCATTGGCAGGACGGGAAATCATACGGATAGCCTCATTGACTTTCGTGCTATCATTACCGGTATGGTTTGTATGATCCTCCACTGACTGCTTTCCACATGCTGTCGCTAAAATTAAGAACCATACATTATGCCAACACTTTTTTATCATTACCGTCTTTCTGTTTCGTATTCATACTCTGTCTGAAGTCGCAACAAAAGCATGAGCTTATCAAGTTGTTCTAACTGTTTCATAAATAACATTTCCCAGGCATCGAGCAGGACGAAAAAGTTTCCTGTGTTTTGTTTGTATGCCAATAGATTGGCTTCCATGCTCTTCTTATATAAAGGAATAATGTCCTTTTGATAATTGTCAAATTGTTGGCGTTCGTATTTTAGCATGGCAAGTTTTTCATTAATCATTCTTACAGCCATTAGTTTCATATTCTCTTTTTCAAAATTCATTGCATCAATTTCATACGTCATGGATTGCACTTCTGTTTTATACATCTTTGATGACCAGGGAACAATCGGAATTGTGATCATGCCCATGACAGAGAATTGGTTGGGCATGCCCAACATATTCATGTGACTTACTCTTAATCCGAAGTCAGGTTTGCTGCCGGTAGCCATCCACGCTCGATTTAATTCCATTGAATTGATGCTGCTGGTCATGCTGGTTATGTCGCTGCGCTGAAGCGTGGTGGTATCCTGGACAAGTAATATTGTTTCATAGTTTTTTAATATTATTACGGTGTCTAGAAACATAGGGGCATCTGTTGGTTGATTCATTAAGGTGTTAAGACCAATGTTACTTTCGGTAACCTCCGCCTTCGCCATTGTCTCCATATTATTTAATTCCTTCAACTTGGCTTTGGCTTTGAAAATGGTACTGAGATCGGCTTGGTTATACGTGTAACGTGATTCTGAAATAGTGATAAATAAATGTAGCAACTCACCACTTTCACCAATGAGTTCAATCTTTTGATCAGCAACAATCCGTTGATAATAAAGTATCCTGACTTGGGTGCGTAGAATATTCTTTGTC
>JANOLM010000562.1:0-1647 GCA_031419815.1 Bacteroidia bacterium | reverse complement strand
AATAGGTTGGATTATCACCTCCAAAGCCTGGCTTTACCGCAGCATAGACTACACTGACACCATTTTCATTTCGCACTGCAATGTCGCGTGTCTCAAGAAATCCTTGAGTACTAACAAGGCGGGTCCAACTTGTTCCTCCATTGGTCGTCTTCCATATCCCGCCACCACGCACTGTCCATTCAAACTCACCTGTTCCTACATAAAAAACCTGAGAATTGTTCGGATCTGCTGCTAAGCATGATATGGCGAGGTTATCCCAAAGATCATCAACCTTATTCCATGGTGAATTGGCATTGGTGATATCATTATTATACCACAGTCCTCCAGATACACCTCCTGCCCAAATCTTTTTCTTCGTTACATCATTCGGGTCAAACATAATGGCTCTGGTCCGTCCTCCTACTTGCTTAGGACCACGTTCTGTCCAGGCTGTTCCTGTTGAAAGTGAGGTGCCTGGGGCAAATACTCTATTTTTATCAGCATCGCGCAATTCGGCTGTTTGATCATTGAAAGGAACAAGCACTAGTGGTGTTGGCCGTTTCTCATTGGGGTCCATCGTAAAAAGAAAATCCTGCATTATAGCCAAGTCGGGCCGATCTGTTTCATGTTCCCCTTCACTCACTCCCTCACCAGCCCTCAATAATTTTTGATAGGGGTGATTGTTAATGAAACTCTCATATTCCTCGCGCGACTGGACTTTACCAGGATAAGAGAAATAGAAGTAAGAACCTGTGAGAAGCCCCATGAGTAAAAGGGAGCTGGTTAATTTTTTGTTCATATACTCATTGATTACGTGTTTGACTGGAGGTCATTTTAAATTCAGTGACAGAAGACACATACTGCTTATTCTTTATCCAATACCTGATAAACCCATCTCCCGTCTTTTTTGATTTCGATATCCCTGCCGCTAACTTTGCGGAGGCCTTTCTTGGTGCTTGTCCATTGTCTTTTCTTGCCAAAATCAATACCACGTCTCCTTTGGTTAAGGTACCTGCGTAGTTCCGATCGGCACCCTTCACCACCTCTACCGCCAAGAGGTTCCCGTCCAGGTACAAGGAATCAAATCGCAATTGCTTTGTCTTCAGGATATTGATTTTTATCTGGTAAATAAGGCCACCCGATTTTTTTGAATTGGGTTGCATCGCACCAGGCGACCAACTTTGAACAGTTGCCTCTGTTATTCTGAAATCTTTAGTGGAGCATTTTATTTGACCATTCAATGAAACGAGAATGGAACAGCTTAACAGGAAGGAAAACAAATATTTCATAGGATATATAAAAAGAAAATTAAATATCCCACGATTTCAGTCGAAAGTCAATACCTCTTAAGTGGTATTTTAAGCCAAGCAGTTAGGTGAAAACTGAATCTTATAAAAGCCTCCCCTGTACTTCTTTCCAGTTATTCACCCGTTGAAAGTGATTGAACTGCATGTTGTGTGGTGCAGTGTAGAGGAGCTTTTCCCCATTAAAGGCTTCCAGATTATGAGGCAAGTCATCAATCATATAGTCGCCATGAACAATCTTTTTACTTCCACAAAAGACAAATTGTTTCCAGTGCAAAAAAGAAAAATGTTCTGCCAACCATTCCAGTTTTTCAGGTAATGAATTAGGGAACTCCATAGCAGATGAAACGATAAACACCTCATA
>JANOLM010000561.1:0-4683 GCA_031419815.1 Bacteroidia bacterium | reverse complement strand
AGTAGCGCGACAATTTGAATTGCACCCTAAGAAAGAGCTCCCATTGCCGTTAAAGACTTATGTTTATATTCAACAGATCCTAAAAAATATTTTCCCGTCCCTTCACTTTTAGCCTCTAATCTCTTTCTTTTGATCATATTGGACAACCTACGGCCCTTGTTTTATGGGAATCCATATTCGCGAACATTAAAAATAGTTTATCTTTGAGAAGGGAAGAATCCTTATAAATTTCATACGTGTGAGCAGAATTAACAGAATAACAATAGCACCAGAAATTTCTCATGGAAAGCCTTGCATTCGGGGTATGCGATGGCCCGTTGAAGTTATCATTGATATGCTTAGCTCAGGCATGACAATAGAACAGATTGTTGAGGATCATCCGGAATTGGAAAGAGAAGATATACTTGCAAGCCTCGATTACGCAAAAATTTCCTTATCAGGACGTTCGATACTAGAGGTCGCATGAGGTTTATAAAATTTTAAAATAATTTAAGTAGAGCGTAATCAAATTCCTTTCACAATCTCTACAAACTCTCTGGACTTCAGCGAGGCGCCACCGACAAGGCCACCATCTACATCCGCGCAAGAGAAAAGTTCTTTTGCATTATCTGATTTTACACTGCCGCCATACAGAATAGAAATATTTTCAGCCACTGCTCCATATTTCGAAGCAAGATGTTTACGAATAACAGCATGCATGTCTTGAGCTTGTTGAGAGGTTGCTGTTTTACCGGTGCCAATAGCCCAAACCGGCTCATAGGCGATCACTACTTTTTGCAGCGCCTCCGCAGGTAAGTGAAAAAGACTTTCTTCCACTTGCTTTTTCACTAATTGTTCGTGTGTTCCCTTCTCACGTATTTCCAAAGGTTCGCCACAACAAAAGATAGGGGTTATTCCATTCGCCAATGCCTTGTCAACTTTAGTGGCCAAAAGTTTTCCGTCTTCACCAAAATATTGTCTGCGCTCGCTATGTCCAACAATAACATACGGAATACCAATCGACTTTAACATCGGTGCCGAAACCTCACCTGTAAAAGCTCCTGCGTCATGCTCGCTGCAATTCTGTGCGCCTACTGCAATGTGTTTAGAATTACCAAGTTGGTTTTTAGTGGGAATCAAATAAGGATAAGGAGTACATAAAATCACCTTCACGTTTCCTTTCACCTCATCAGCGACCATACCCATTATTTCGGAAGTCAGGCTGTGTGCTTCTTCCAAAGTCTTGTTCATTTTCCAGTTGCCGGCTACAATTTTCTGACGCATATCGTTTTTGGTTTAAGCCTCACCCGGCCTTCGGACAGCCTCTCCTGAAGTAGAGGGCAGGGTGAGGTGAATTATTTTCCCTCAAACTTAAATACTTCTGATGGCTTATCCCGCAAAAGCCTAACACTTTTAATTGGGCCTTTGTAGGTTACGTGCACGATGTTTGATTGATCTTCGTGAGTTTCCATAATCACATCGTTACGCACTTCAAGGGACTTTATTTTTTTTACATGTTCAATTTCTACATAAAGAATCAGGGCGACATCCTCTATCTCATGACCTAAAAGTTTAAAAGTCTGTGATTTGCCATCCAACTTTATTTTTAAATGGTCTTTCAAATAATCCAACGCCATCTGATCTAGCGTCAATCCATTTTTAGGTTGCAAAATATCCAATTCCGGTTGCTTTAGTTTGTTGCGGATGGAAAGTTCTAAGTCGTCAATAAAAATGCGGGATGTGATCTGAAAGGAGTTATCTTTTTCACTGTATTGAATTTCCGTTACCGAAAGGTGGATCGGGTGTAAATAGATAAAGAGTGAATAAAGCAGGGATACAATCATGAGGGGCCTAAACTAATGTGTAAAAGTAGTAATTGGTAAAGTGCAACCTGCTGTGTTTTGTTCAACGTGTGTGGCCTTTTGTACACTATTTTTATTCATGTAGATAAGGCGCTTCATTAATGGTTAATTTCCTGATGTTCTCAAGTGCTTGTCTCATATAATTCCTCCAAACTAGTTTTGCAAATAACCAATGAAATCGTGACCAAACGTTGAACGAAGGTATAAACTTAAAGCTTGCACATCACCCCACCATTATATATACATTTTTTGTTATAGCCAGTGCTTCTTTTCATTTTGTTAGTAATTTTTTGTTATCATTTACAAATTGCTCAAATGTTGTCGGTTGTTTGTTAGTAATTTTCTCCACCCAATCTGTTATTTTAGGTTCATTTTGAAATCTTGGAAAATAGTGTAGCATAATCATTACAAGAACTAGCATGGTTGGTGTATTCTCTTTTCTTTTTGTCAAAAAAAAGCTAATAAGGTTCGGTGATTTAAACTGAATTTTAACCCCTAGCTGGTTACTTAACGTTCTCGCCATTTCTGAAAAGGTCAGCTTCTCTTTACAAGTTAACTCATAAGATTTATTTATATGCTGAGAAATATTTGTCAGAATGCTTGCAGAGACTGCACCAATGTCCCGAACGTCTACAAGAGTGAATTTTGCTTGACCCGCAGGCAAATAGATTCTTTTCTTATTCACCAAGTCGTTACGCAACGTTGTAGTAAAGTTTTGCATAAAATATGCTGGTCGCAAGAAAGTGTAAGAGACTCTACTGTCTAAAATTAACTTCTCAATTTTATGGTGTGGCATTATCTTGCTTTTCTCAACACCTTGCACAGACAAAAAGACGATGTGCTTCACGCTTACTTCAATACAGGTGTCAATAATTGGCTTGAAATATCTTTCTACTTCTGATAGTTGTGGTGGTCTCAGTAGAAAAAGTACGTCACAACCATGCAGTGCAGGTTTATATGTCTTATCATCTGTAAAGTCAAATTGTAAAAATTTAATTTTATAGTTGGCTAATTTAATTTTATCAGAGTTTAAGTCTTTAACTCCTGCATAAAGGTCAAGTTGATGATCAATGCTTTGCAAAGATTTTATTAACTCTATTCCTACATTTCCTGTCGCACCTGTAATCAGAATTTTTGCCATGTTAATAGTGTAATTTTTTGTGTCGGTTAGTCTTAGCATTTGCTATAGCGCGGGTGCATGTGACGTAGCGGGCTTTAGCGACCTGCTTTGTATTCTCCTGGGCAGTTGCCCAAAGCTATTCTCGGCACAACAATCATAATGGAAAGGCTGTTTCATGCAGGTTAGTCCAAGTCCAAAAGTATTTTTAAGTTCTCTCTGATTTTCTCTCTCACGTTGGTGTCGACTTCTCCTATTTTTTTCACCAACCGTTTATTGTCAATTGTTCTAACCTGGTCAATCATTATGTCACATTCTTCCTTGAGTCCGAATTTTGATTTCTTTAAATGAACTCTCAATATTTCTGAGTCAGGCTCTACATTTGTTGTAATCGGGCAAATAATTGTGGATGGATGCTCTTTGTTAAGTAGGTCAGTCTGTACGACTATGACAGGTCTGATTTTACCAGTTTCTGTCCCCACTCTTGGATTTAAGTCAGCAATCCATATTTCGAATTGCTTAATCTTCATCGTTCAATTTTTCAAACTCAGCCAATACTTTCAATGAGTCCTCAGAGACTAATTTTGATTCTTTGGTCAGTTGCTTTGAAAGCAGTCTCCGCCTATGAAGTCTATTATAGAAGTCGATAGCCTCATTTATGTACCTGTTCCTGTTCTTTTTAACCTTTGTTACGATTTTCTCCGTCTCAAGAAAAATGTCGTCCTCAAGCTTTAATGATAGATTTTTCATGGTATAACCTTTATCCAAAGGTATATACTTTTTAGATATACTCCAAAATTGTTTGGTTGTCCCCCGGCATGGAACGCGAAGAAGAATGCCGAATTCATTCACAATTGTTTTTAGCTCGAAATCAAATTGATGTTTCAAAAAATCTTTATTCAAATCTCGGATCAGATGAATAATACATTTTTGATTCTTGCTTTCTAAAGTTTAAAAAATCTATTTCAGTTTCTTTTTTGGCTTGCCTTCAACGATTTGCCTGGCGTTTAACTTACTCACCACCTTGTCTCCCGTTCTCACTTCAATCTCCTTTCGCGCATTTCCGGCAACGGCTCCACCTTGCCTGGCAATTACTTTGCTTTCATCCAACGTGGTTGGCTTTTTCTTTTTCGAAATTTCCGAAGTAGTCGCTTCCGCCAACATGTTCAAAACCAATTCCACGTTGGTCATGTGGTCGCGAAGGTTTTCCTTCTTCAAGTCCTTATGTTTCTTGTATTGCTTTACAGACTTACCACTCCATGCTTTGGTTATGATGTCCGTGAGTATAGCGAAGTCCATTCCTTTCTGCACTCCACGTTTTTCCCATTCATCAGTCAATTCCTTTCGTACTTCAATACTCTTTAGCCGTTGGTTTATCCATGCTTTAGTGTAACCCTTTGCCAGATAAGTTTCCATGGCGCGGTCAAAACTTAATTCCGGGTCTTCGGTTTCTTCAATACGTTCGTAACCTACCTTTGCTAACCATTGCTTAAATGGTTCCGCTTTTGGAGAAGGGATTGACTGAATTAAACGTAGAAGTTGCTCCGTATCTCCTACATCTGTTTTGTAGAACTTCCCATCTGCCGACTGCATTTTCAGTTGGTTACAATTTGTAACCGACTCATTCCCTTCCTTTGCTAAACGGTGTTTCAGCACTTTCCAATAGTTATTTGGGTTTGGGCTATCGGTTAAAACGCCTACTACATCTACAATAGAGAAGTACCA
>JANOLM010000560.1:0-8000 GCA_031419815.1 Bacteroidia bacterium | reverse complement strand
TCCATCATTCTCACCCTTCTTTCGAGTACTCGCTTCTCTAATTTGAAATCAGGAATGCCGTAACGAAGTAGTCCGCCCACTTCATCAGATCTTTCAAACACTGTTACCAAATGTCCGGCTGCGTTAAGTTGCGAGGCAGCGGCTAGTCCCGCTGGGCCCGATCCGATAACGGCTACTTTTTTTCCACTTCGTGAAACTGGAATGTGCGGCTTTACATAACCTTCTTCAAATGCTTTTTCAATAATGGATTTCTCAATGAACTCAATGGCTACAGCGGGCTTGTTGATCCCTAAAACACAGGATGCTTCACATGGCGCTGGACAAATGCGACCTGTGAACTCGGGAAAATTATTGGTGGAGATCAAAATCTCATATGCCAATTTCCAGTTGCCTTGATAGACGGCATCATTGAATTCTGGAATGTTATTTCCAAGTGGACAGCCGTTGTGACAGAAAGGAACGCCACAATCCATGCAGCGCGCAGCTTGCTTTTGCGTGTGGTCCTGATTAACATTCTTTTCAATTTCCTGATAATCTTTGATACGCTCTTTTGCATCGCGCTTGGGAGCTGTCTCTCGGTTGAATTCTAAAAATCCTGTTGGCTTGGCCATAATTAATTATCAATTTTCAATGAGTCGATTAGCCAATGGCATACCGAAAATTATTCTATACTTTAAATAGCACCTTCTCTTATCCGTGGTCTGTGTCCTCACAGATCACTAATTATTCCACTCAAATTCCATGGTCTGTGTCCTCACAGACCACTAACGATTCCATCTGTTCGGGGGGACACAGACCGAGCATAACTTGCAATGATTTTCAAATTGTTTAATTTTCAAATCAACTAATTGCCTTCACAGCAACCTTCTTCTCTGCTCTCCTTTTTTCCAAAACAACTTTGTAATCCATTGGCATTACTTTCACAAACTGAGCGAAAGTCTCTTGCCAGTTCTTCAGCAAATCAGAAGCTACATCGCTCCCCGTGAACGTTAAATGATCAAGGATCATTTTTTTAATCAGCGTTTCATCTTCATAATCTATTTCATCAAACATTACCATCTCCATATTACAATTCTTTTTGAATGAATTGTTTTTATCAAAGATGTAGGCTACACCACCACTCATGCCTGCTGCAAAGTTTCTTCCCGTTTCACCGAGAATCACAACTGCACCACCTGTCATGTATTCACAACCATGGTCACCAACACTTTCTACTACCACTTTCGCGCCCGAGTTGCGAACAGCAAAACGTTCGCCTGCACAACCACGTATGAAAGCTTCGCCTGATGTTGCCCCATAAAATGCTACGTTGCCCACAATTATATTTTTGGAAGGAACAAATCCCGCGCGTTTATCAGGATATAAAATCAATTGAGCCCCTGATAAACCTTTTCCAAAGTAATCGTTAGCATCACCCTCCAATTCAAACTTCAATCCTGAAGCGCCAAAAGCTGCGAAGCTCTGTCCTGCAGTGCCTTTGAATTTATAATGTATAGTTCCCTTAGGAAGACCCGGGCCTAAATAGACTTTTGAAATTTCATTGGAGAGCATCGTGCCTACCGCGCGGTTACGGTTGCTGATCTCAAAGGAACCTTCAACCGGTTCTGCATTTTCCAAAGCTGCTTTGGCTCGTTCAATGAGTTTCCAATCTAACACTGCACCAAGCTCATGATCCTGCTCTTCTTGTTTGAAAAGGGCTGTATCCAAACTCATCGGCTCTTTATATAAAATAGGAGCAAGGTTAATGTGTTCGTGCTTCCAGTTATTTTCAAGATCGTTTACATCGAGTCTGTCCACCTGACCAATCATTTCATTTACAGTTCGGAAACCTTGCTCGGCCATAATCTCCCGAAGTTCTTCCGCGAGGAAGGAGAATAAGTTCACTACATATTCAGGCTTACCAGTAAATAGCGCACGCAACTCTTTGTTCTGAGTAGCCACCCCAACGGGACAAGTATTCAAATGACACTTGCGCATCATAATACAACCTGCTGTTACCAACGCAGCTGTTGCAACGCCCCATTCTTCGGCACCAAGTATAGCCGCGATAGCGAGGTCTCTTCCGGTTCTAATCTGTCCATCGGTCTGAACAACAATTCTTCCTCGCAGTTTATTTCTGACGAGAGTTTGATGAGTCTCAGCTAAACCTAACTCCCACGGCAAGCCAGCATGGCGAATTGAACTGATTGGTGAGGCACCTGTTCCTCCATCATGACCAGCAATCAAGACTACATCAGCATGAGCCTTCGCAACACCCGAGGCAATCGTTCCCACGCCTGCTTCTGAAACTAACTTCACACTTATGCGTGCTTCACGATTAGCATTTTTCAAATCGAAAATAAGTTGGGATAAATCTTCAATAGAATAAATATCGTGATGAGGTGGAGGGGAAATTAATCCAACGCCAGGAGTAGAGTGACGCACACGGCCAATCCATTCATCTACTTTATGGCCTGGCAACTGCCCGCCTTCACCAGGCTTGGCACCTTGTGCCATTTTAATTTGTAATTCCTTTGCGTTACTTAGATAATAACTAGTTACGCCAAATCGACCAGAAGCCACTTGCTTGATGGCAGAGTTTTCCCAATCACCATTTTCTTTGCGGATAAATCGTATCTCATCTTCACCCCCTTCACCACAATTGCTTTTTCCGCCAATGCGGTTCATAGCAATGGCAAGTGTACTATGTGCCTCATGTGAAATGGAACCAAAAGACATGGCTCCAGTAGCAAAACGCTTGAAAATGTTTTCCTTTGGTTCTACTTCGCTGAGCGGAATGGATTTTCCTTTTTTGAATTTAAGTAAGCTTCTTAGTGTGATGGCCTTCTCACTCTGCTCATTAATGAGTTTTGAATATTTTTTGAAAAGTGGATAATCGTTTGTCTTGGTGGATTGCTGCAACAAATGAATGGTCTGAGGATTGAATAAGTGCGCTTCGCCACGGTGCTTCCATTGATATACACCGCCAACTTCCAATCGCGGAGTTAGATTTGGTGTTTTGGGGAAAGCAAGTTTATGTTTTGCCAAGGCTTCTTTGGCGATATCATCTAATGTGAGTCCACCAATGCGCGATACTGTTCCCGTAAAATATTCATCCACTACTTCTTTGCTGATGCCGAGTGCTTCAAAAATCTGCGCACCGTGATAAGATTGAAGTGTAGAGATGCCCATCTTACTTAAGATCTTCAACAATTCACCTGATACCGCTTTCTTATAATGATAGATGGCCTTCTCTTCTGTCAAATCTTCTTTCAACAGATTGTTCTTCTTCATGTCATGGATCGTCTGGAATATCAGATAAGGATTTACCCCCGATGCACCATAGCCAATCAGGGTAGCGAAGTGATGCGTTTCCCAAACATCACCGGCTTCAATCAAGATACCTGCCTTTCCGCGAATTCCTTTGCGAATGAGATCGTGATGAACAGCACTTGTTACTAGTAAAGAAGGTATCTGCGCGTGACCACTGTCAAAACTTCTATCTGAAAGAATGATGATGGTAAATCCATCTTCAATGGCGTCCGTTACATATTGACAAATGCGCTGAAGTCCTTTTTCAAGTGAGCCTGGCTTACCATCGGCTTTGAAATACGTATAAATTGTTTTGGTTTGAAGATGACGGTGATCGATGTAACGTATCTTTTCCAGTTCACCATTTGTGAGAATAGGCGTTGGCAACTCAAGCGTGATGCAGTGTTCAGGAGTTTCCTCCAACAAATTCAATGAACCACCAACATGCGATGCCAATGACATCACCATGCGCTCACGTATTGGATCGATTGGTGGATTGGTTACTTGTGCAAAGAGTTGTTTGAAGTAACTTGATAAGTGCTGCGCCTGATTGGAAAGCACAGCCAATGGAATATCGCTACCCATAGAACCCAGTGCTTCTTTACCACTCTCGCACATCTGCGCGATGATCACTCTTAAATCTTCTGACGTATATCCAAAAGAAATCTGTCTCTTTAAAAAGGTGTTCGGATCGTACTTGTGAAAACTTCCTCCAGGTTCCGGAAGATCCTGCAAGCGCACTTTATTATCTTTTAACCATTTTCCATAAGGCTGACGTGTACAAATATCTTTTTTCAATTCATCATCGCTGATGATGCGGCCTTGCTCCAGATCAACAACAAACATTTTACCCGGTTGCAACCGTCCTTTGCTTATAACCTTGGCGGGATCAATATCCAGCACACCGGCTTCTGATGCCATGATCACGCGATCGTCATCTGTTACTAAAAAGCGCGAGGGGCGTAAACCGTTTCTATCCAATGTAGCCCCAACAATTTTTCCATCCGTAAAAGTTATTGATGCGGGGCCATCCCATGGCTCCATGAGGTTGGCGTGGTATTCATAAAAATCTTTTTTCTCCTGACTCATGTGTTCGTTGCCATCCCAGGCTTCGGGGATCAACATCATCATCACGTGAGGTAATGAACGGCCAGCGTGCATCAGCACTTCTATCGTATTATCCAGATTGGATGAATCGGATTGGATAGGATTACAGATCGGCAAGATCATATCCAACTCTTCGCGACTAAAATAATTTGAAGAAAAAAAAGCTTCTTTGGATTTCAACCAGTTGATGTTGCCTTGCACCGTGTTGATTTCACCATTGTGTGCAATGAAACGGAAAGGCTGGGCTAAACTCCACGAAGGGAATGTATTGGTTGAGAAACGCGAGTGAATAACAGCCAATGCAGAAACTACTTCTTCGTTTTCCAGATCAGGAAAATAAGGACGTAGTTGATGGGAAGTCAACATGCCTTTGTAGGCAATAGTCTTGTAAGAAAGCGAGGAGAAGTAAAATTTATTATTTACTCCATGAACTGATTCATTGATAATTCGCGTGGAATATTTTCTTAATATGAAAAGTTTACGCTCAAAGTCATCGGGATTGGAAAGATTTTCAGGGCGCTTTATAAAAATCTGTTCCATCACGGGCTCGGCATTCACGGCAGTTTCACCTAAGTCAGGATGACCTGTTGGCACCTGGCGGTAGCCCAACAATGTCATCTTCATCTTTTTGATTTGACGAGCTAACACATTGCGACACTCTTCACGTACTTTATGATCTTTGGGAAGAAACACCAAGCCTACACCATATTGACCGTATGCAGGAAGTTTGATATTTAATTTACGGCATTCATTGGTATAAAATTCATGCGGCACTTGTATAAGAATGCCGGCACCGTCTCCGGTGTTGGGTTCACAACCACACGCTCCGCGGTGCGCCATGCGTTCGAGCATGGTGAGTGCATCGCTGATGATCTGATGCGACTTTCTTCCTTTGATGTTGGCGATGAAGCCCACACCGCAGGAGTCTTTTTCAAACTGCGGATGATAAAGTCCGTTGTGTTGTTCTTCGTTCAAGGTTACAGATAGTTATAGCTTGGATAAAGTTACTGTGTTGCAGGCAGCAATTTTTATGATCGGACTTAAAATCGTTTAAAAATTTTCTTCTCCAAACTAACAGTTAGTAGCGAAAACGATTGTAGTTGGCTGTTGGTAGAATAAATGTCAATAACATTCTCTAATTTTATAGGGTTGACAAACTTGTTAAGCAGACTTTTAGTGATAAACTCTTATTACGTTCCGTTGGCAACAACGTTTTCAAAATTTTCACAAAGCTTTTTTAAAACTGGAGGAACTTGGTCATCATGCACGGGATTTGATCCGGATAAAATCAGTGTTTGACGACAGCGACCCTCCCTACACTGTGGATGTCCTTTATTATCCTGAGATTAGGAACAAGGAACTAAAGGCACACATCGATCGGATTGGAAAACCATTTTATGAGTGGAAAATTTTAGCGAATTCGAGCTTCGGCAATTAAAGTCATGAGCATCCCCCAAAAATCAATTCTTGTAATAGGAAGTTCAAACACAGACATGGTGATCAAAGCCAATCATTTTCCGGTGCCTGGAGAAACAATTCTTGGCGGAGAATTTTTTATGTTTCCCGGAGGCAAAGGAGCTAACCAGGCCGTGGCCGCTTCAAGACTGGGTGGAAATGTAACATTTATAGCTAAAGTTGGAAGTGATATTTTCGGAGAACAGGCTTTGCAACAATTCAAGAAAGAAGGAATTAATACAGAGTTTATCATTTCAGATAAAGAACATCCATCCGGTGTAGCGCTGATAACAGTTGACTCAAAAGGAGAGAATACCATTGTTGTGGCTCAGGGTGCCAACGGAGCGCTTTCACCAACCGATATTCAAAAGGCGGATAAAGAATTTGAGCGAGCTGATATTGTTCTGATGCAACTTGAAATTCCAATCGAGACAGTTGAGTATGTTGTTAAGCGCACAAAGTATTTCAATAAGAAGCTCATCCTGAATCCCGCCCCAGCGCAACCACTACCAGATGAATTGCTCAAAGGATTGTTCATCATCACACCCAATGAATCGGAAGCAGAGATACTTTTAGGGATTAAAATCACAGATACTAATTCTGTTCAAATAGCCGCTAAAAAACTTTACGAAAAAGGTGTTGCTAACGTTGTGATTACCCTCGGTTCTGAAGGTGCTTACATCTATAATAAGGATGGTGGCCGACTAATTCCAACAACAAAAGTAACACCCGTAGACACTACAGCCGCGGGAGATGTCTTTAATGGTTCTCTTGCAGTAGCAATTGCAGAAAATAAAAGTTTGGACGAAGCCGTTGAGTTTGCCAATCAGGCTGCCGCCATATCAGTCACCCGGATGGGCGCACAATCATCTGCACCTTTTAGAAATGAATTACAAAACAGTTTATAACCTACTCTATGAAATCTTTAACTACCGTCTTGCTTTGTCTGCTATTACTGGCCAACGCTTTTGCACAGGAAACGAAAAAAGTAAACGCTCCTATTATTAAAGAAGAACTTACGCTAAGTAAAGCCACACTTGCAGATAAAATCAAAGGTGGCTGGGCAGGACAAACCATTGGCGTAACATTTGGTGGTCCAATCGAATTCAGATTTTGTGGCACGATGATGCAAGACTATCAACCTATCAAATGGTACGATGGATACCTGAAAGAAACAATGATCAATAATCCGGGGCTTTACGATGACATTTATATGGATCTTACTTTCGTGGATGTTTTTCAAAAGAAAGGATTGAACGCACCGGTTGAAGAATTTGCAAAGGCTTACGCTAATGCCGGTTACATGTTGTGGCATGCTAATCAAGTAGGGCGATATAATATTCTTCACGGAATGACAGTGCCTCAATCGGGTCACTGGCTAAACAACCCGCATGCAGATTGTATCGACTATCAAATTGAAGCTGACTTTGCAGGCCTCATGTCTCCGGGCATGCCGAATACGGCATCTGAAATAAGTGATAAGATTGGCCACATCATGAACTATGGAGATGGCTGGTACGGTGGCGTTTACATGGGTGCGATGTATACGCTCGCTTTTACTTCAAATGATATTCAATATGTTGTTACAGAGGGATTGAAAACCATTCCAAAAGAAAGTCGCTTTTATAAAGTGATTAATGATGTCATTCAATGGCATAAAAAATATCCCAATGATTGGAAGGCAACCTGGTTTGAAATTGAAAAAAAATGGACAGAGGACATTGGTTGCCCTGACGGTGTGTTTGTTCCCTTTAATATCGATGCTACAGTTAATGCTGCTTATGTGGCGATGGGCTTACTCTATGGCAATGGAGATTTTACTAGAACGATGGAGATCACCACACGTGCTGGTCAGGATGCGGATTGTAATCCATCATCGGCCGGAGGAATTTTAGGTACGATGTTAGGATACGATAAAATTCCTGCTTATTGGAAGATGGGACTTACGGAAGCAGAACCAATTCCGTTTAAGTACACCACTATGTCGCTTAATGATGTGTACGGCATTGGGTTCAATCACGCCTTACAAGTCATTCAGCAAAATGGCGGAAAAGTAGTTGGGGATAATGTTACGATTAAGCTGCTGCACACAAAGGCTGTTAGGTTTGAGGAAAGCTTCACAGGTCATTATCCAATTGAGAAGTAAT
>JANOLM010000559.1:0-15538 GCA_031419815.1 Bacteroidia bacterium | reverse complement strand
CCGGAGCCAGACTCTTCAAATTGAATTCTACTTCTATAAACAGGTTGCTCCTCTGGAGCATATCTATCAAAACATGTGTCCTAAAGGTAGCCGTTTCGGAGAGGGTGGGGGTGAGGTGACACTGAGTTCATTGGTAGAAGGATTGAGCCTGCCTTGCCGGTAGGCAGGGATGAGGTGGTCAAAGGCAAGGTTTTTAGAGATGCCATTAATTTATAACGAACTGCTTTTTAAATTTATCCACCTTTGGCCTGATTACATATTGACAGTAGCTCTGGTTGGGATTGAGGGCATAGTAATTTTGATGGTAGTCTTCAGCCTTGTAAAAGATGGCAAGTGGGCTTATCTCCGTTAAAACAGGATTTTTATAAACTTTTGAAGCCTCTAATTGCTTCATATAAGCCTCGGTAGTTTTTTTTTGTTCGTCATTATGATAGAAGACAACTGACCTGTATTGAGTGCCTTCATCTGCTCCCTGTCGGTTAAGTGTTGTTGGGTCGTGTGTGTTCCAAAAGACTTCCAGGAGTTCTTCATATGAAACAATACCGGGGTCAAATGTGATTTGAGTTACTTCTGCATGACCCGTGGACCCGGTACATATCTCACGGTAGGAAGGATTTTTTATTTTGCCTCCGGAGTAACCCGATTCAACTTTCTCTACCCCTTTGACATTTAGAAAGACAGCTTCAGTGCACCAGAAGCAGCCTGCGCCAAATGTGGCCACTTGTTTTGATTCATCCATATTTTTTTGCGGTTGATGTTTTTGAACTTCAGTAATTGCTAAAACAATAAATTAAATGATGGGTATTTAGAATACTCTAACTAACCAGTTTCAGTTAAAAATAGTTTTATAAACTTGTTGGATTGTCAGGGCAAGAAGTAAAACTCAAAATCGGCTGTAGAAGCCTCTCAAATCTCCCTTCAGGTTTTTGTCCAATTCGACTTTTACTTTGTTTAGAAGCTCCGATGCGGGAGGGCTTGATTCTCTTTTTTCGCAAAGTTTTTTCTGCTGTGCATTTAATGCCCGGATGTCTCCTGTATAAGATGCCCAATTAGATTGCCAATTGTAAACTCCTGACACTATTGAATTTTTTAAGGTGGCTCCGTTTTTATTGTCGACTATGGTCACGCCAACTTCACCTTGGGCAACAACAGTCTTGTCATAATAAAATATTTTAGCTGTCACTTTTTGATAGGTGGGGGTTTTGATACCATTCACTGTTTTTTCACCCGACTTCACACTATCCACAATCGTTTCAGAGCGGTTTGCTATAGAGGGCCTTCCTTCTGAGTAAGCACGTAACACAACTTTTAAATATTGATCGATTGAGACAGTGCTATTTTTTACTTCGTGATCAGGATAGAATTCAAGGAACTGCCTCTTCAATGAGGTAATAGCTGGCTGCAAGGTTCCCAGGTTATAGCGGGTTGCATTCAGTTCTTCATAGGCCACGCGCAGGGTTGCATTATATTCCGCCTGGTTCATCATTTCAATTGACTCACGATAGCCTGGAGATAGCGTACCTGCTTCATTGAATAAGAAATAAGCCTGCTTCGCATCTTCACGTGTGTTTTTAAGCATGGCATTCACGCCAGCTTCATAACTTTCTTCTGCCGCTTTCCCTTTTACCTCCGTTAATTCTTTATACCTGTTTACGGGATTGGGAATTACCCGAAGTGCCCCTGGTGAGGTTCGGATTTCTTCGTATAACTGATTAACCTTTTCGTAGTTCTGAACAGCTGAGCGCCACTTAAAATTAGCGTTGGAGGCAATTTGATTTTGGGCGTCTGTCTCCAGGAAATCGACAGCTAACTGATAGCTCAGGCCAAGAACCTCTTTTGATTTTTTATGATCTGGATTTTGGCGTAGACGCTGAACAGCCGTAAGTACCGCATCAAAGTAATCACCATGTTTGTAGGCACTTTTTCCGGAGCTGCAAGAGTTAAGAAGAAGAACCGAAATGACCAAATAATATAGTAAACGATGTCTCATGATTTTATTTTGGAATGATGAAGAAACAAATTAGTACCTCAAATTAATTACTTCTGGCCGAAGAAATCAATAAGAATATCATCAATAAGATTTCGCCAATTGCCCCAGGAGTGGCCCTCATTGGTTTCCCGGTAGGTATAGATGCAGGAATTATTTTCTAAAATGGTTTGCATTTTACGGGTGCTTTCGCTGGCATCATGGATTACACCAGAGGTCATAGAGATTTTTGTTTTGGAGCTAGCGACTGAATCGCAAAGTGAAAAAATCTGAGGTTTTGACCAGAAAGAAGGAGACTGTATACCTGCCATACCAAAAACCTCAGGCCGTGAAAATATAAAGTAAGCCGAAGTCAATCCACCCATGGAAGTCCCAAGTATAGCGCGGTTCTCTCTACCCTTTAAAACAGGATAAGTTTGTTCTGCCAGTGGGATAAATTCCTCCGTAAAAAACTTCAGGTATTTCTCATTCATTGCCAGCTCGTCCATTCTCCGGTTGTTAGATCGGTTAACAGGTTCGCGGTGATCGATAAAGATAGCGATGATTGGGTTTATTTTTTTGTCCGCAATAAGGTTATCCAGAATAGTAACCATGTTGCCCATTTTAGGATGCATGTATTCGAATCCATCGGTTACGTAAATCGCAGGAAGATTGCCATGATGGCCATGTGGCACATACACGCTGTATGTAATTTGATAACCGAGTGCCTTGCTTGAAAATAGAATTTCACTTTTTATTTTTCCACGAGAGATGTGATCACGGTGTTCAAGAGCTGGGTCTTCCTTCCAATTTGGCATTCTCAACTCAGAATTAGGACTACCCCCACCAACACCTGACCACTGTTGATGTAAATTCTCAGGATCAAGAATCCAGTTTTGTTCATCTAAAACAATTTTGTAATCAAGCCTGGCATCTTTTGGGAAGGAAGCTTTTAAAATCCAGACATCTGTGTTGGCAATTTGCTTTCCTTTATTGTCAAACTTTTTATCATAGCCCCAACCGTTGAAATCTCCCATCCACTGAACAGATTTGGCGGTGCCACGATAAAGGAATGCAACAGAATCGTTTGCTACAAAAGGAATTTGGTTTGATTTTTTCAAACCACTCCACACATCATCGAGAGCAGATGTTTTCTCAAGGGCATGCTGTAGTTCATGCACAGACTTCGGAGCTTGAGTATAGCCCTGATTAATTCCTATCAGAGCAATGCAGAGTAGGGTAGCTGTCTTGCATATTTTCATAAAATGAATTTGAATAAAGATACTACTTCGCTCAATATTTAGGCAACATAACTCGTAATTTATCCCATATGAATCAACGACTTACACCACCATATTATCGCTCAAGCTTTGTATACAGTAGTAACCCTAGGATCGGATTACAACTTCATCTTTATCATCTACCCTCAGGCAAAGTAGTCCAGCTATTATCATTGAAATTCCACCTGCAACCAGGATATAGATAGGTTGTCCATTGAAAAAATTGTTCAGCATAAATCCTAGTATTGTGCCCGCCACGATTTGAGGGATGACAATAAAAAAATTAAAGACACCCATGTAGTATCCCATTTTTTCGGCTGGCAACGAACCAGATAAGAGTGCATAGGGAATAGATAAAATGCTGGCCCATGAAATGCCAACGCCAATCATTGAAAACCATAACCAAAATGGATCAGCTATAAAATAAAATGAAATTAGCCCTATTCCACCGCAAAGCAGGGCGCAGAGATGGGTTATCCTTCTACTGGTGTATTTGGCTAGAATGGGAAGGAAAAGTGCGGCAATAGCTGCAATGCCATTGTATACACCAAAAAGATTTCCTACTAAATCTGCTCCTGTATTATACGCTTCAGAAGTTGGTTCTGTCGACCTGAAAATATGACTCGTCACAGCTGGCGTTGTGTAAATCCACATGGCAAATAATGCGAACCAGGAGAAGAACTGCACAGAGGCCAGTTGCACCATAGTTTTTGGCATTGAATTGAAATCTTTTACGATGTGAACTAAGCCAAGATAAGATCTTCCTTGTTTGATATATACGGAAGCAAGTGAATGAGCCAATCCAAAGAACCCAAATCCGAAAGCCAAAACATATAGCTCTTTTTCCAGATGAAGTAAATAAACAATTAATGAGATGATGATTCCGATACCAATTAAATACCAGCCAAGAGTTGAAAATTTCTTTTGATGAAATTCCTCGTCATTGATTTTTCTTTTCTCTCGGTTACGAAGATTTTGCTCTGCCTGTTTGTCGGGTGGATATTCTTTGGTACTGAAGACAGTCCACATCACGGTAACGAAAAGCATTAATGCTCCTATATAGAAGGAGTACTTCACTGAGTCAGGAATGATTCCAGCTTCCGCTGTATTTGATATGCCTAGCCAGTGTGTAAATATCCATGGTAAGAAGGATGCAACAATAGCACCTGCTCCGATAAAAAAACTTTGCATCGCAAAACCGGTGGTTCGTTGTGAAGGTGGCAGCATATCGCCCACAAAAGCCCTAAAGGGTTCCATACTGATGTTGATGGAAGCATCCATGATCCATAGAACACTTACGGCCATCCATAGAGTGGATGAATTGGGCATGAAGAGCAGAGCAAGTGAGGCCAATAAGGCGCCTACTGCAAAGAAAGGTCTTCTTCGTCCCCATGTTTTGTGCCAGGTGCGGTCGCTGTAAAAGCCAACGATCGGTTGAATGATAAGTCCGGTGATAGGAGCGGCAAGCCAAAATAAGGCGAGTTCATTCGGTTCGGCCCCTAGTGTTTCAAAGATTCGGCTGGTGTTAGCATTTTGCAAAGCAAACCCGAATTGAATTCCAAGAAACCCGAAACTCATGTTCCATATTTGCCAGAAGGATAGTTTAGGTTTTAATGTGCCCATCTTAATCCGTTAATTGTTAATAGTAATTAGTTAATCGTTGATGCCATGCCTAAGTCCTAATGCCTAAGTCCCAACTTTACCAACTGATTTCAATTTTACCTTTTTGATTTCCGAACACGGTGCTTAACACATCTTCTTCAAAAACTTTTTCAGGATCGTTGATCGGATCATATTTTTCGTAAGGAATAAAAAAACTGATTTTTTCTTTTTGAAGAATTGTATTTTGCTGGTTTACAGTAAGGTGATCGATGGAGAAACCATGAAGCACAAGTTTTATTTTTAAAAAATTAGATGGGAAGGTTCCTTGTGTTTCGCCCAAAATAATTTTTCTCTCTCCACCTAAATAGTTGATGGATCGTTTGGCGAAACTCCCGGATTGATAACTAAATGTACTTCCATCATCTTCATAAAATTCAAAGGATGTTTTCTCTTTTCCTGCATATATATGCAGATCGATTTGGTCTACTTTTTCTTTTGTGCTACTCACTGCTCTTTGCATCGGCAGGATGGCTCCGGCCTTAATAAACACTGGGAGTTTATGAATAGGACAATCCAAGTAAAATTCTTGATCTCCATCAAATTTTCTTGCGTCATGCAGGTAATACCATTCTCCTTCTGGCAGATAAATTTTCGTAACCTCCTTATTGCTTTCTACCGGGGCAACTAAAATAGAGGGACCAAAAAGGTATTCATGATGGAACTGATGATCATAAATTTTTGAGTTGAATGCATAATCGATTGCCAGTGAGCGCTGCACGGGCATGCCTGTTTCAGAGGCATCATGAAACAATGAGTAGATATACGGCAGCAGCTGATAACGCAACCGGATATAGTTCCTTGAAATCTGTTCCACTTCTTCACCATACGACCACGGTTCAGAATCGCGGCTGTTGATCATGGAATGACCGCGAAAGAAAGGGGAGAGTGAACCGATGGAAATCCATCGTGCAAAAAGTTTGGTGGAGGCATCGCCAACAAATCCCCCCACATCATATCCTGCAAAAGCAATTCCCGTAAGGCCCATACTATTTACCAACCGAATCCCCAACATCATGTGCTCATCGTAGGCTACGTTATCGCCTGTCCACACTGCCGAGTAACGTTGAATGCCAGAGAACGCTGATCGCGTTAAGTTGAAAGGCCGTTTTCCATTAAGTAATTTTTTTGTGCCTTCGTACGTGCTCCGCGCCATTTGAAAGCCGAAGACATTTCTTCCTCTTCGGGCTGTTGCATTATTTCCTTCAAAGTTGAATTCGATATTTTCAGGAAGCGCATGACCCCATGTGGCAATCTCATTCATGTCATTCCAGAAGCCCTCAACACCAAGAGCGGCATAGTCCTTAAATTTTCCAGCCCACCATTCGCGTGTCATCGGGTTAGTGAAATCTGGAAAGTGGCACCAGCCGGGCCAGACTTGTCCAGAATAATTTTCTCCGTCTGGGTATTTGATGAAGGCATTCTTCTTAACTCCGTCTTCGTAAGGCTCATAACCTGCTTCAATTTTTATTCCCGGGTCGCACATGACTACAACTTCGAAGCCCATTTCTTTTAAACTATCGATCATTCCTTTCGGATCAGGGAAATTCTTTTTGTCCCAGGTAAAGATTTTGTATTTGTCCATATAGTGGATATCAAATACAATTGCATCGGCAGGGATATTTTTCTCGCGAAAAGTTTTGGCAACACTCAAGACTTCAGTATCCGGATAGTAGCTGTAACGGCACTGCTGGTAGGCTATGCTCCAAAGTGGTGGCAGTTCCATCCGGCCTGTAAGCCATGTATAATGTTGGATGATCTCGGCAACATTTTTTCCGTACATGAAATAATAATTCATTTCGCCAGCATCCGCAGAAAAGCTGGAGAAGCGATTATTGGAAGCCCCAAAATTGAAAAATGTTTTATGCGTGTTATCAAAGAAAATTCCGTACACCTGATGGTGATGAATGCCGATGTAGAAAGGTGTGGAGCAATACAAAGGATCTGTGCCAGAGTGGTAGCCATAAGCATCGGTATTCCAATTTTGGTAACCAGATCCTTTTCGATCGAGCGGACCAGTCTTTTCGCCTAAGCCAATAAACCGCTCACCATCTTGTAATTTTTTATACGTTGTTGATTGATCGCCTATCCAGGCTGTACCCAATCCGGCATCGTCTTCGTTGATAACATTTCCCTGGAGATCAGTGAACTTAAATCGTACAGGATTTTTAAGGATAATCAGTTTAGTTTCTGAAGTTGAGATCACCGCTTCATGTTGAGATTCTTTCAATTCAATAGTTGAAACTTTTGGTTGGCCTACTACCGAATAGGAAAAGTCTTCGAAGTGATCGTCTGGTGAGATGGTTACGCGGATGATAGAAGCTGAGTATATAGTTATCCTAAAATGGCCATTATCGGTTATGCCTGTAACTGTATTGTCCGATGATTGAGTGAGCGATTTTAGTTTACCCAGGCTTTTGCTGGTCACAGATTTAAAAGTCATGGGTATTTGATTTAAGATTTTAGATTTTTAGATTTGAAAATCTGAATTTTAAAGTCTAAAAATCTAAAGTCTAAAAATCTAAAGTCTAAAATCTAAAGTCTAAAATCCTTTTTGGTGTGCTATTTTTTCTTGGTGTCTTTGCGTAGTGACGAGTTTCTAATAATCAGTCTGGTTTTAAGGATTTTAGTTTCCGGCTTGTATTCTTCTAACTCCTTTTCTTTCATTTCAATTTGTTTTATAAGAAGCCGAGCAGCTTCCTGACCCATCTCAAAGCCAGGTTGATCAACGGTTGTTAAAGAAGGTTCCATCAATTCTCCAAAAAACCAATTGCTGAAACCAACAATGGCAACATCTTGCGGAATTTTAAGACCAAGTTCTTTAATGGCCATCATGGCACCCATGGCCAGGGGGTCGTTATTGGCGAAAATGGCATCAGGTGGTTTGGACATTGCCAGTAATTTCTTTGTCATCTTTTTGCCTTCCTCAAAATTTCCGTTGGGGCAATCTATGACGAGGTCACTTTTAAATTCTATGTTGTTCTCCTTTAAAGCATCCTGGTATCCTCGAAGGCGATCTTCGCTGATGATAAGTTTTGAAGCTGCTTCCAAATGAGCAATCCTCTTGCAACCTTGCTCAATTAGGTGCAAAACAGCCTCTTTGGCTCCTAAATAGTCATCAACGATCACATTGCTGGTATTTGGGTTTTTATACATGCGATCGTAAAAGACAATTGGAACACCCTTTGAAATAATGGATTCAATGTGATCATAGTTTGTAGTCTCGCGCGACAATGACAGGAGCATGCCGTCTACACGGCTATTGAACAGCGCCTTCATATCAGTCACTTCGCGCTGATACGACTCATTGGACTGGGCGAGAATAACATTATAGCCGGCCTGATAAGCTACATCTTCAATACCGCTAATTACAGTGGAGAAGAAAAAATGAACGATCTCGGGAATGATGACACCAATCGTGTTAGTCTTTTTCTGTCTCAGGTTTAATGCTACCGTATTAGGCTGATAGTTAAGTTTTTCGGCAAGCTCATTGACTGCTTTCTTGGTTTGGGTGCTGATATCCGGATGATCTTTAAGAGCCCTGGAAACAGTAGATGGAGAAATGCCAAGCTCGCGGGCAATGTCTTTAATAGTTACCTGAACGTACTTCATTAGAGGTTTTTAGAAGAGGTTAAATGTAGTAGAATTGGGTGGAAAGCGCAAACGATTGCGAACTCGTTTTCATTAAAATTCGGCAAAAAAAATGATGTATTTTGTTGAGAACTAAATATTTCAAACTAATATTGACTGTTGTTTTTTCTTTAATTAAGCTGTTAAAAGTAACTATTAGAGATTAAAAAACTCATCTAAACTCAATTTATAAACCTAAACTCAAACAAGTATGATTAGATTGTATCTGTCGATTCGCAGATATACTTTCCTTCTGCTGCTGTTAGCCTCATCTGTGGCAATGGCTCAAGAGAGAGTAGTATCCGGTAAAGTTACTTCAAGTGATGATGGTTCTGGTATCCCTGGAGCAAACATCCAGATCAAAGGAACCAGCAATGGAACCGTTACTGATGCTGATGGTAACTTTAAAGTCAATGCTGCCAACAATGCAACATTGGTTTTTTCATTTGTTGGTTATGTGACTCAGGAAGTTGTTGTAGGAGCACAGAGTACAATTGACGTGAGTCTTTTATCCGATATTACTTCGCTTTCCGAAGTAGTTGTAGTTGGTTACGGCACACAAGAGAAGAAGGAGATTACCAGTTCTGTTACCAGCGTTAAATCTGAAGACTTTAACAAAGGTACAGTGAATAACCCCGCACAATTGCTTCAGGGAAGAGTTGCTGGTTTGAACATTACTAGACCAGGAGGCGACCCTAACGGTGGTTTCAATATTCGCCTTAGAGGTGTAGGCACTGTAGGTGCCAATGCTGAACCCTTAATAGTTATTGACGGTATTATTGGAGGATCTCTTGGTACAGTTGACCCTAATGATATAGCATCTATAGATGTTTTGAAAGATGGTTCTGCGGCAGCTATTTATGGAAGCCGGGGCGGTAGTGGTGTAATTCTTATAACTACCAAATCTGGTAAAAGTGGAAAGACAATAGTTGATTATAATGGTTCTTATGCAGTTGAAAATGTTGCGAGAAGTATCGATGTAATGTCTGCTGATGAATATCGCGGAGTTTCCGGTGCCAAAGATTTAGGGGCATCTACCAAATGGTTAGATGTTGTAACTCGTCAAGGAACAGCAGCCGTACACAATTTAGCTTTATCAGGAGGTACTAAGAGTACAACCTACAGGGGCTCGGTAAACTATCGTACTTCACAAGGTATCGGCTTAAACTCAGGATTTAATCAGCTTAATGGCCGTTTGAATCTTACCCAAAAAGCACTTAAGGACAGAGCAACTATTACGATTAATTTATCCTCTACTAATAAAGATGCAAAGTTAGGTAACGCCAACTCCTTTAGATATGCAGTAGTAGCTAACCCTACCATGCCTGTTTACGATAATACACTCACTAGCCCTACAGCAGGGGGACGCTTTGGTGGCTATGCTGAGCGCGATATTTTTGACTTTTTCAATCCTTTGTCTATTGTAGAACAAAGCGAGAATGATAAAAAAGAAACACAGCAGTTAGCAGCTATCCGCGGTGAATATGATTTTTCTGATATAGTGGAGGGTTTGCGTGCTTCAGTATTTTATTCCGCCCAGAATGAGTCCGATTTGTATGGTTTCTCTAATAAAAGAACTTCCAAGTTTGGAGGTCAGGGTGGCCAAGGCCGCGCTGGTAGGTCAACGGATAAGCGCTTCAACCAACTATTTGAAGCTACAGTTAACTACGACAAAACTTTTGGTGAAGCAAACGTGGCTCTGTTAGGCGGATATTCCTACCAGGATTTTAAAAATGAAGGTTTTGCTTTAGCGGGTGGTAACTTCCTTACGGATGCATTTAGTTACAATAATTTAGGCACAGCTCTTGACTTTGCCAATGGATTAGGTTTTGTGAACAGTTATGCGAATTCTAACAAACTTGTTGCCTTCTTTGGAAGAGCCAATGTGAGTGTGAAAGGAAATTACTTCTTCTCGGCAAGTGCCCGGTATGAAGGTTCTTCACGTTTCGGTGCCAATAACAAGTTTGGTATATTCCCTGCCGTTAGTGCTGGTGTAACCTTAAGCAACTTGATCGACATACCTACTGTGAATAGCCTGAAACTGAGAGCAAGTTATGGAGTGACTGGAAATCAACCTGGTTCTTCTTATGCTTCACTTCAGCGCTTTGGCCAGCGAGGTAGTTTCTTTTACAATGGAGCGTATGGCCCTAGCTACGGACCTGTGAGTAATGCAAATCCTGATTTGAAGTGGGAAACCAAAGCTGAACTTGATTTTGGATTTGACTTTGCCATGCTAGACAATAAGCTCACCGGTACATTCGATTATTATCAGCGTAATACAAAGGATTTAATTTTGCAGGTTGCTGTACCAGTTCCACCAAATCTTTTTGGCTCAACATTGGTAAATATTGGTGAACTTAAGAACTCTGGATTTGAACTTGCCTTAAATTATTTAGCTGTTAAGACAAATGATTTTAGCTGGACGGTTGGTGGTAACGTGGGCACCTACAAAACAGAAGTAGTTAGTTTGAGATCTGGCCCATTGAGTTTTGGCGAAGGTGGTGTGCTTTACCGCACGGGTATGGGTTCGCCAGGTCAAAATGACACCCGACTCATTCGTGTTAAGGAAGGAACCCCATTGGGTACTCTTTGGGGACCCGTTTATGATGGTGTTTATCCTGTAGGAACTATCATTGGTGGACAAAATAAAAGCGGTAATTACAAATTCCTTGACGTAAATGGAGATGGCGCAATAACGAATACCGATGGAGATAAAGCTGTTATTGGAAATGGTTTACCAAAGGCAACCGTTGGATTCACCAACTCATTCACCTACAAGCAGTTTGATTTAAGCTTTTTGCTAAGGGGTGCTTTCGGTCATGATATCCTAAACAGCTACAGAGGTTTTTATGAAAACAATGAATCCACAACCGTAGGCAACTACAATGTTGTGAAAACAAAGTTTTATGATCCATCGGTTACAAAGGCTGAAGTAAACAGCTACCATGTTGAAAAAGGTAATTTTGTTCGCTTAGATAACCTAGCTTTAGGTTATAATGTAAGGGTAAATGAAGGATCTGCCATACGCAACTTTAGGCTTTATGTGGCTGGCCAAAATCTATTCACGATTACGAACTATACAGGGGTTGATCCTGAGGTTAGGTATACTGATTCAGAAGAAAATCCTGCACTTGGATTGTCACCTGGTGTGGAGAGGCGTACGACATATTTTACGACCAGAACTATAACATTTGGTTTAAATATTGGTTTTTAATAACAAATGGTTAACAATATGAAAAAAACATTTTTTAGAAAATTTATGATGGTGGGATTGGGTATCTCGTTCTTTACCCTTTCCTGTACCAACTTGGATGAAGAGTTGTTTAGCGATGTAACCGCGGATAACTTCTTCAAAACAGATGATGAATTCATCGCGGCTCTAGGCCAGGCCTACTCCAATTTTGGAGGTCTTGGTAACCACTCAAATTTGTGGTCAATAAATGAATTGACCTCTGATGAACTTGTTATCACCACAAAAGGTGGAGACTGGTTTGACGGTGGTGTTTTGCAACAACTACATTTACATACCTATTCTCCTGATAATGGATTCTTTAATAATGCATGGACGTTCATGTATGGAGGAGTTAACACGTGTAACCGCTTGATCGCTCAGTTTGAAGCTCTTAAAGCAGGTGGAAATGCAAGTGCTGATGCCTTTATTGCTGAACTTCGGGCAATCCGCGCGTTGTGGTATTATTGGATTTTAGATGGCTATGGTAATGCTCCTTTGGTAATTGACTTCAAATCCTCAGAGCCGCCAGCAAATGCCACTCGTCAGCAAATTTATAGTTTTGTAGAGAGCGAATTAACGGCTGTTATTGCTGTATTGCCTACGGTTAAAGATGCGTCTACCTATGGTAGAATGACAAAGTGGGCAGCATTAGCTGTTCGTTCAAAGCTTTATCTTAACGCTGGCGTTTACACAGGCACTCCACAATGGCAAAAAGCTGCTGACGATGCAAAGGCGATCATAGACGGTGGAAAATATAGCCTTGAAGGTAGTTATGCTGATAATTTTGCAACAAATAACGCAGGCTCAAACGAGAACATCTTTGTGTTTCCGTATGACAAAGTGTTTGCAGGTGGGTTTAACTGGCCAATGATGACACTTCATTATGCAAGCCAAACCGTGTATAAGTTTACAGCTCAACCTTGGAATGGTTACCAGGTAGTAGAAGAGTTTTATAACTCGTATTCTGATCCTTTAACAAACCCAGGTCCTCAAGGTCCAGTTTGGAAAGGTCTTGCTTTGGATGCCAATAATGATAAAGTACCTGATGATGTTGGTACACGGGATGCTCGTCTTTCAAATTTTGTTGTCGGTCCTCAGTATAAGCCGGACGGAACACAGGCGACTGACCCGGGTTTTGAAGGTGCGACTGCAAAGCAGCCAGACCCCGATGGTGCTCCTTTGAATTTCACACCTAAGATCAACCAACTTGGCCCAGATGGATGGAGACAAGGCGGTGCGCGTATTGGTAAATATGCCTACGAAATAGGTGGAACACCTAATATGAGCAATGACTTTGTAGTTTTCCGATATGCTGATATACTTTTAACCCGTGCTGAAGCCCTTTGGAAACTTTCTCCTGTAAACGGAGAGGCCTTGACCTTGGTTAATCAGATAAGGACAAGGGCTAAGGTTACCCCATTCGCTTCATTGACCGCTGACAACCTGTTTGCTGAACGTGGACGTGAAATGTTTGCTGAAATGACCCGCAGACAAGATATGATTCGCTTTGATAAGTTTGGCTCTAAATATGGCTTTAAGGCAGCAGCTGATGGCAAGTCTACCCTCACATTGTTTCCAATACCAAAAATACAGTTGGATGCTAATGCAAAACTGAAGCAGAACCCTGGGTACTAATTATTAATTCTTCAAAAAGGAGAGGCTGTCACAAAATGGCAGCCTCTTTTTATTTTTAGCTATTTCATTGGTTAACTCTTATACACTGAATTATAAGCTTTGGATGGTATCAGATAATTGCTTTTAAGAATCCTTTCTTATTTTTGGGATCATCAATCTAGTGTGAGACCTACTTATTTTTTTAACTTCTTCTTTGTTTTTTGGTTACTCATTTGCATGGCCTGCAGTACGGAATCCAAAAAAGATAATCCGCTTTTTTTACTGCGGTCTTCACAGCATACTGGGATTAGCTTCGCTAATAACCTTATTTATTCAGAAGCATTAAATCCTTATACGTTCAGAAGTTTTTACAATGGAGGTGGAGTAGGGCTGGGGGATTTTAACAACGATGGGTTGTTGGATATTTTTTTTGCCGGCAATCAAGTTTCCAATAAACTTTATCTAAACAAAGGTGATTTTGTGTTTGAAGACATCACAATGACCGCTGGGTTGCAAACACAAGGTATATGGACTACAGGGGTGAGTGTGGTGGATGTAAACGCAGACGGCTGGTTAGATATTTATCTTTGTAAATCGGGCCCTCCAGGAGGAGAGAGACGAACTAACGAACTGTTCATTAATAATCATGACCTCACCTTTACTGAAAGTGCCAAGCAGTTCTACTTAGACTTTGAAGGCTTATCTATCCATGCAGCATTTTTCGATTTTGACAAGGATGGCGATTTGGATTGCTATCTTTTGAATAATTCTTTACGGTCGGTTGGTGGTTTTGATTTGCAAAAAGATCAACGGAAAATTCCAGACCCAGAAGGGGGAAATAAACTCTTGAGAAATGATGACGGCAAGTTTAGTGATGTCAGTCAATCGGCAGGGATCTATACCAGCAAGATTGGTTTTGGGTTAGGCGTGACCGTTGGTGATATCAATAAAGATGGGTGGCCAGACATGTACGTCTCCAATGATTTTTTTGAGAGAGATTACCTCTACATCAATAATCAGGATGGAACTTTTCAAGAGTCACTTGAAAATTATATGCGAGAAATAAGTCTCGGTTCAATGGGTGCTGATATGGCCGATATTAACAATGATGCCCTTCCCGAAATTTTTGTAACAGAAATGCTTCCTGAACATGACAACAGGTTGAAAACAACTTCGCAGTTTGAAAATTGGGATAAGTACAAGCTCAGTTTAGATCAAGGGTACTATCATCAATTTAGTCGTAATGTTTTACAGTTTAACAATGGCGATGGTTCATTTTCTGAAATATCACGATTGGCTGGAGTGCATGCCACAGACTGGAGTTGGGGTGCATTGATTTTTGATATGGACAATGATGGCTATAAAGATATTTTTGTAGCCAACGGAATTTACAAGGACCTAATCAACCAAGACTTTGTTAATTTCATTGCCGACCCTGATGTAGTGCGAGAGATTTTGCGGAAGGAGAAAAATGTAATCAAACGACTTGTGGATTCCATCCCCTCCAATAAGATTCCAAATTATGCTTTTCATAATCAGGGCAACCTTACATTTTCTGACAAAGCAGAGGTTTGGGGTTTAGGCCAACCTACTCATTCCAATGGTTCGGCTTATGGCGATTTGGATAATGATGGTGACGTGGATTTGGTTTTAAACAATGTAAACATGCCTGCCTTTATTTATGAAAATCAATCGAGGCAACAATTGACCCAATATCATACCTTATCAGTCAAGCTTCATGGCGAGGGCGCGAATACATACGGGATTGGCGCGAAGGTTACGCTTATTAATAGTGGGAAAGTATATTATCAGGAGGTTTCGCCCATGCGCGGCTTCATGTCATCGGTGGATTATCGGTTGCATTTTGGCCTTGGAGCAAATTCTTTAATTGATAGCGTAAAGGTAGAGTGGCCGAATGGCAAAATTAATATAGTGAAGCAAGTATTAGCAGATCAACAAATAGAGGTATTTCAAAAGGATGCAGTGGATGTAATTCCTCATCTCAAGGAAATTAGATTAACGATTAATACTGTATTTTCTCCCATGCTGATGAGTGGTGTTGATTTCTCGCATGAAGAAAGCGTTTTTAGTGATTTTGATAACAATAGGCTTCTATTTAATATGGTTTCAAACGAGGGGCCATGTGTGTGTGCAGCC
>JANOLM010000558.1:0-2364 GCA_031419815.1 Bacteroidia bacterium | reverse complement strand
CCCAACTCTTGCACTGTCATTTGATACCCTCCATCGCCAATAACAGCCACTACTTGTTGTTTCGGAATAGCTAGCTTAGCGCCCATTGCAGCGGGCAAGGCAAAACCCATGGTGCCTGCTCCACCTGAGGTTACATTTGTTCTTGGATTTTTAAACTGATAATAACGTGATGCAGTCATTTGATGCTGACCAACATCAGTAACTAAAATAGCTTCACCTTTTGTTTGATTAGAAAGATGATTGATCACTTCACCCATCTTTATTTCACCCGTTGAATTGAATTCGTGATGGATGACTTTATCGTATTCTTCCTGATTGAGTTTACGGAAGCTATTGATCCACTCTGTATGTTGACCAGGTTGAACTAACTTAGTTAAGACTTCCAACGCCTCTTTTGCATCGGCATTTACGGCTACGTCTGCTTTGATAATTTTATTAATCTCGGCTCTATCAATTTCAACGTGAATGACTTTTGCCTGCTTCGCGTACTTACTTACATTGCCGGTTACCCGATCATCGAAACGCATTCCCATCGCAATTAATACATCGCACTCATTCGTTTTAATATTTGGGCCGTAGTTGCCATGCATTCCTAAAAAGCCAACGTAGTTCGGGTGATCTGTTGGGAAGGCACCGAGACCTAGCAAAGTACTTGCAACTGGAATCCCCGTCTTTTCAGAAAAAGCAATTAATTCCTTTGTAGCCCCTGAAAGTAAAATCCCTTGTCCGGCAAGTATATAGGGCTTCTTCGCTTTATTGATTAATTCTGCGGCTGCTTCAACTTGTGATATTTGTAAAGAAGGTTTTGGTTTATAAGTACGAATGCTTTCGCACTTTTTGTATTCTTGAAAATCGAATAATTCGTTCTGTGCATTTTTTGTAATGTCGATCAGCACTGGCCCTGGCCTTCCCGTCATGGCAATGTGAAAAGCTTTAGCTACAGCATCTGCAATATCTTTTGCCTCGGTTACTTGCACATTCCATTTTGTTACAGGAATTGTAGTATTAATGACATCGGTTTCTTGAAAAGCATCAGTACCCAATAAATGGGCAAATACCTGTCCTGTGATACACACCAGAGGAGTGGAGTCAATTAAGGCATCGGCCAATCCGGTAACAAGATTAGTCGCACCTGGCCCTGATGTCGCAAACACAATTCCTGGTCTGCCTGATACACGAGCAAAACCTTGTGCGGCATGAATGGCACCTTGCTCATGGCGTACTAATATGTGAGTGAGTTGATTCGAGTAATGATAGAGAGCATCATACACAGGCATGATAGCACCACCCGGATATCCAAAAATGGTATCCACTTGTTCTGCTACTAGGCAACGCAACAAAGCTTCCGATCCGGAAATCATTTGCTTGGTTGGTGCAACTATTCGTTCCTTAGTCTTCGTCAGTAACGCATCCATCGGCTGCAGTTTTTACGTGTTTGGCATATTTATATAAGACACCGCTGGTCACACGAAGAGACGGTGTTTTGTAATGGGACCTTCGGATTGCAATTGTTTTTTCATCCACTAATAAATTGATTTGATGTTTCTTAACATCTATTTCAATCCAATCACCATCTTCCACCAATCCAATGAGTCCGCCCTCAAAGGCCTCTGGTGTGATATGGCCTATCACAAAGCCATGTGAGCCTCCTGAGAACCTACCATCCGTTATTAGCGCAACAGATTTTCCAAGACCAGAGCCCATGATCAAACTTGTTGGCTTCAACATTTCGGGCATACCGGGTGCACCTTTGGGGCCAACATTGCGAATGACTACAACATCCCCTTCTTTTATTTTTCCGGATTTTATTCCGTCTATTAATTCAAATTCACCATTGAATACGCGAGCAATACCTTTAAACTTTTCACCTTCTTTACCGGTAATCTTAGCAACCGATCCTTTCTCTGCCAGATTACCATACAGAATTTGTAAGTGACCTGTTTTCTTGATAGGCCTTTCAAACGGAACGATTACATCTTGTTTTGTGAAGTCAAGGTCTTTGGCATTGGCCACATTTTGGGCAATGGTTTTTCCGGTCACTGTTATGCAATCGCCATGTAAAAATCCATTTTGTAATAAATACTTCATCACGGATGGCACACCCCCAATTTTATGAAGAGCCTCCATCAAATACTTGCCGCTTGGTTTTAAATCGGCAATCAATGGAGTCTTATCCGAGATGCGTTGAAAATCTTCCTGTGTAATTTTTATGCCAACCGATTTTGCCATGGCAATCAGATGCAGTACTGCATTAGTTGATCCTCCCAAAACCATCACTAGCGTAATTGCATTTTCAAATGCTTTAAACGTCATGATATCGCTTGGCTTCAAATCTTTTTCCAGCAGGTGCAACATTGCTTTTCC
>JANOLM010000557.1:0-10879 GCA_031419815.1 Bacteroidia bacterium | reverse complement strand
CATTCCTACTCAACAGGAAAAAATAGAAACCCGGGGCGCTCAAAATCAGTGGAACTTTTCTTACGGAGCTAACTTCAACGATAAAGTTTTTATTGGAGCAGGGATTGGCCTTGCTTCCATTCGATATAAATCCAATAAAATATATACCGAAGATTTTACTAACGAACCTCTTTCTGATTTATCATTGGGAGAAACACTTGAAATAAGGGGATCTGGAATTAATGCAACTCTGGGTACCATCTTCAGGCCGGTTGATTTTATTCAGTTTGGTGCCTCCGCAACAACGCCCACTGCTTATCAACTTACCGACAGCTATCGCGCTACCTTGAACACTTCCTGGAAGAATTTTGAATACCTGCCCGGTGAATTCATCAACAATGAGAGTGCTGAAACGGATGTTATTAATTCAGAATACGCCTTAAAAACTCCGTGGAAGTTCAGCGCAGGTGTTGCTTTCTTTATACAAAAGCGTGGATTTATTACGGCCGATATTGAAAGCTTAAATTATAGCCATGCGAAGTACGTTGAGGGAATCGATGGAATATCCTACAGTGACGACAACGACAAAATCAGGGCACTCTATCAATCTGTTGTCAATCTTCGTCTGGGTGGGGAGTTCCGCTTAAATCAGTTCAGGTTCAGAGGTGGTTTTAGTTACATGCCTGAACCTTTTAAAACGGAACAAAACAGCGTGTCACGCGTCTCTCAAAGTATTTCCAGCGGAGTTGGATATCGAACAGAAAAATTTTATATGGATCTGGGGTTCATTTATAGCCAGGGGAATAATTCATACAGGCCTTACCGGGTTAACTCCTCAACAAGTCCATTGGTAACATACAACCAGAGCAATACCAATGTTTTGTTGACGTTTGGATTTCCCTTCTAGGCTCTTAAGAGATCTAACTTCTTCACCAATTCCTTAATCTCAAAGCGCTCACCGGACATGGTGATGTGCGCTTGCTTGTAAAAATTGATCCTCTGCGAGCGCATAAACTCAATTCTATCTTTTAAACTTTCAGCGTTATCTGTTGCGAAGAGCGGCCGCTCTGATATATGTGAGTTCATAATACGTTTTGCGATTTCTCGCGGAGGGACATCCAAAAAAATACTTTTACCAGCCAGATTTATTTGTTCCATGTTATCAAAAAAACAAGCTGCTCCGCCACCAGTTGCCATTACAAATGAATCCGCGGATTGGCAATATCTTATCAATGCTTTGGATTCAACCTGTCGGAAATAGCCCTCGTGCATTTGCTTAAAAATTTGCTTGATTGTCCTTCCTTCCTGCTTCTCAATTTCATGGTCAAGGTCTACAAATGGACAGGCCAACTCCAACGCAAGAGATTTACCGATGGTGGATTTACCAGAACCAGGAAGGCCGATAAGAAAAATTTTCATAATCAAGTTGCCACAGATTCACAGATTATAAACTGTCCCTTTTGCGATTGATATTCAATTATTAAATATTTCACACGAGACTTTTTTTGTTCATAAATTAATCCTGTGAACCTGCCTTGTCGGCAAACAGGTCTGTGGAAATTTTTTACAAATTTTCATTTCAACGATTCAAGAATTTCATCCACACTGGGTGTATTATTATGATGCCAGTTGCCAACTACAGTTCCATCTTTCCAGAGCGCAATACCCGGGTTGGAGCGGATGATGGTTTTGAGAACAGTAGCATCGGCATAGTAATAAGGTAAGGCTATCTGGTGCTCGTGCCTAAAAGCCTCCATTTGCTCGGCCAAAGAGGAGGTCAATACAAAAGATTCTACCTTCCCATCCAATGCTTTGGTCAGCGCCTTAATGGCTTCAATGTTTTCTGTTGACGCTTTTGTAACATCGTACATTATAATCAGCAACTTGTCACCCTGAAAAGTATAAGGTGTCATGTCCTCACCTTCGGGGCTGGTCACTAAATAGTCGGTGATCTTGGGTTTGATCCTATCTTCATTCAAAACTTTTGAGGAAACATATTTGTAACCCTCCTCTGTCAAAAATTTTATTGACTTAATCTTTTCATTTCCTTTTTCAAAAGTGTACTCGATAATCGGAGATTCAGGAGGTATCATTTGTTGTGGAATGTTGTTCCCGATTTTATACGCACGAAAATCGATAAACGGCAAATGACGGATAGCATAAACTCCAAGAAATAAACTGATGACCACTACAGTCGCCACTACTGCATGGCCTTCGCGTGTGCGTAAGGCTGGAACAAATCTTTTACGGTACCAAAATAGGTGTAGTACAAACACCATCAGAATTATATCTTTTATAAATGATTCCCAAGGAGTAAGTTTGATGGCATCGCCAAAGCATCCGCAGTCTGTTACTTTATTAAAGTAAGCGGAGTAGAACGTTAAAAAAGTAAAGAACACCATTAACCCCAGAAGTATCCAGGTGGTTTGGCTCATGCGATAGTAAACCAGAATGGCCACGCCCAACGCCAACTCTAGCACAATCATGATCATGCCAATCTCCAAGGCCCACGGAATAAAGTAATGAAAAAATGGACCAAAGTCTTGTGTAAAGACCTCGAAGTATTCTTCAAGTTTAATCTGTGTGCCAATGGGGTCGTTCAATTTGATCAGGCCTGAAAAAATCAGGAGCCCGCCAACAAAAAACCGCGAGAATGGATCAATGAATTTTTGCATAATACAATAGACCACAGACCGAAGTCGACAGTCAACAGTTAGTTTAGTGAATTTCTTAAGGCTTGGATTCTTTTTACAAGTTGATCGGTTGCGTTGTAAATAGTTTCAAAATCTCCGTCTGAAATAATATTGCGCTTCCTGGCAAGATAAATACATCCAACTACCTCAATACCCGATCGAATTGAATAACTCAGAAACTTTTTGAATTCAGGATTAGATTGGCCAGTGGAGCCTTCGGCAATATTCAACGAAACTGAATCAGCTGCTCTTTTAATTTGGGGGATAAGTATGTAAAGCTCCTCCTTTGGAAAGGTCAAACAAGCTTTATGCACCAATCCCGTCAACTCTACCGAATCCTTCCATACCTCCAATTTTTCAAATTTAAACGGCATAACTGTTGTCAGTTAACTGCGGACACCTTAATCAAACAAAACACGGAATAATTAATCATATCCTGATAATTCGCCTTCACACCTTCGCTCACCAATGTCTTACCCTGATTGTCTTCAATCTGCTTCACGCGCAAAAGCTTCATCAGAATAATGTCGGTCATAGAGCCTATGCGCATTTCGCGCCAAGCTTCTCCGTAATCATGGTTTTTATTTTGATGAAGGTCAAATGTTTCCCCTACAGCACGATCATAAAGTTGTTCCAGTTCTTCAAATTTCATTTCCAACTTGTCTGAATTCTGAAGTTGCATTTGAATAAGCGCGATGACACAATAATTTATAATACCTGTAAATTCATCTTTTATAGGGTCATCCACTTTCTGAACTCCTTTCTCCTGTATGCTTCGAATGCGTTGGGCTTTTATATAAATCTGGTCTGTAATGGAAGGCAACCGCAAGATACGCCAGGCCGTGCCATAGTCTTTTGTTTTCTTGGCAAACAAGGCTTTGCAGGAGGCAATTACCTCCTTATATTCGATGGCGGTTTGTTCATTCATACTACTTCGCTCATTGCTTTCGCCAGATTACATAAATTTAGGTGCATAGTTTTCAATTCATTATATTTTAACATTTCCGATGAGCTTCGTAGTACACGTAATTCAGGCGCAAAATAGATTAGTATTATTTGGATTTATAGAGAAATGAAAAAAATTATACAATAATTAACAATACTCTCTTTGTGATTTCTTTGCCAATTCTGCCACAAACACGAAGTCACGAAGTCACGAAGTTAGTCCAATGATTAATAATTCAGTATGCAAACTTTCTTAAACTCGCCAAACAAAAAATGAATTTGAACAGCGTTTTTAGAATCAATAAAACACTTCTTGTTAAAGGAAAGCTCATCGACCTATCGGAACCAAAGGTCATGGGCATTCTTAACATCACCCCGGACAGTTTCTATGATGGGGGAAAATTTACCGAAGAGACTAAGATTCTGAAGCAGGTTGAAAAAATGCTTGAGGAGGGCGCAACCTTCATCGATATCGGGGGCTGTTCCACTCGCCCGGGCGCAAAAGACATCAGCGAAGAAGAGGAAAAAAAAAGGGTGCTACCTGCAATCGAAGCTATCCTTATAAATTTTCCACAGATCATTATTTCGGTTGATACCTTTAGAAGTTCAATTGCCAAAATTGCTGTGGAAGCCGGAGCCGCTATGGTCAATGATATTTCCGGTGGGTCACTGGATAAAAAAATGCCGGAAGTAGTTGCGTCTTTACAAGTACCCTACATTCTCATGCACATGCAAGGGACACCACAGACGATGGCCTCCCTGGCAAACTATGAAAACCTGCTGAAAGAAATGATCGACTATTTTCATCAGAAAATAAATGTGTTTCAAGCTCTGGGGGTGAAAGATATTATCATCGATCCGGGATTTGGTTTTGCTAAAACAATCGATCATAATTTTGAGCTGCTTAGAAAGCTGGAGTATCTGAGAATATTGGAGAAGCCCATGCTGGTTGGCCTATCCCGAAAATCCACTATTTGGAAATCTCTGGCCATTAAACCGGAAGAAGCGCTGAATGGGACAACATCTCTTAATACTGTTGCCTTGCTAAAAGGAGCCAGCATTCTTCGCGTGCACGATGTAAAGGAGGCTGTGGAGGTAGTGAAGCTAATAAAGTTAATGGGCTGACTTACAAATTCAAAATTCGACCGAAGCTCAGTCTGGCCCTGATTATATTAGGCATTGGGCATTGGTCTTCATAAATTTGTAGCAATGATTTTTGTATTCAACGTTGGATTTCTTGATATCAGCTGGGTTGATCTGGTGGACATCCTGCTCGTGGCCATTTTGTTATACCAGGTGTATAAACTTATCCGAGGGAGTATAGCAGTTAATATTTTCTTAGGGATCCTTGCGCTGTACCTTGTCTATCTAATTGTGCGTGCTGCGCAAATGGAGTTACTCGCCACAATATTGGGGCAGTTTATGGGCGTGGGGGTTTTGGCCATGATCATTTTATTCCAGCCGGAGATCAGAAAGTTTTTGTTAGTGATTGGCCGCAGCACTGAATTTAACCGCGATACTTTTTTAAAATCATTGGCCAGTTGGCGTAATGATTACCATGATGATTTTGACATTCACCAGGTAATAGATGCCGCCAAAACATTGAAAGCCACAAGGACAGGGGCACTCATTGTTTTCTCGCGCGATACCGAATTGAAATTCTACATACAAACTGGTGATTCCTTGGATGCTGAAGTCACCAAGCGGCTTTTGCTTTCCATCTTTAATAAAAATAGCCCGTTGCACGATGGCGCTGTTATTATTTATAAAGGCCGCATCAAAGCTGCCCGCTGCGTGCTGCCTGTAAGCGAGAATGATCACCTGCCCTCACATTTTGGGTTACGCCACAGATGCGCCATCGGCATGTCTGAAACTACAGATACCCTGATAATGGCTATCTCTGAAGAGAGTGGTCGGCTTATCTTAGCCCGCAATGGAAAATTTCTAAAAGCTCTTAAGCTAAAACAAGCGGAACAAAAAATCCTGGAATACCTTCACAACGAAGAGCCTAAAAATTGGGATGAAGTGACTGAAGAAGCCGAGCCTGAAGGGCAGGAGATAAAGGTTTAGTGCTAATGCTTTTTGCGGTGCATGCTTCCATAGATTTCGGTTAAAAGATCTGAAAAAAATCTCTTATTAAAGATTTCGCGCACAGCAAATGCTTGCCTTCGAAAGAACAAAGGGTTACCATTGCAACTTTCTTAAAATAAACACATAACTTAGTATACGTTTTAGAATAAGTTAACCAACTTTTTATGTAAAATGAGGGAAGCCAGTCCGGTGAAGTACTACTTCGCCAAGTATTTTTTTCTGGCCTTTGGTTTACTGCAGTGGTTCATTGGAAGCATCATCTTCATTCGTAACGGGCATTTGCCTAAGAGCCAGCTTGCAGCATTTGTATTTTTTACCTTAGGCTTGGTGTGTGTGTCCTTGTTTCTGCTAATCGCCTCTAAAATTAAAAGAGTAGCGATCGGTAAAAAGAAAGTAGCCGTTATCAACAGCTACAAAACCGAGGAATACGAATGGCCTGAAATTAAATCAATCAAGTTCATGCCAATCTTCAACATGTACCGCATGAAGATCAGGGGAAGAAAAGGAAAGATTTATTTTCTTCCCACGCAAGACAGTGAAGTGATCTACGGCATTTTTTCGTCAAGTCAGTTAACAAAGAATTGAATTTAGAGATGCGAAATTTTAACCGAACCCTCCAAGGTCTGTTTGTTTCAGTAAACAGACCTTGGAGGGTTTATAGTTGCTTTTATCGCTCTATCCTTTTTGGGTAAGGAATTCAATTCTTCCAGACAGCTCCTACCCCGGCATCCCACAGTTGCTTATTGAAATCCGAAATATTTTTGTCGAGTATCTCGCTGGCTCTGGATTGTAGAGCCGACCATTCCAAATTTAATTCCTTCAGGCGATCGAGCGAAGGTTTGTTAACCCTGGGAATATCGCTTTCTGTTTGATTTATTAGAAACATATAATTTGCAGTGAACTTATTCGGAAAGTTTTCCACATCGTCATACGCTTTTGATTTTCTTTGAATCATATCTTCATCCCATTGTTTCATTTGTTGGATCAACGTTTGCGCCTCCTTCTTGAGCTTAGCGTATTTTTCATCAGTTGATAGTGATCCTAGAATACCTTCAAGCTGTTCACGCTTGCCATACATGGCATTAATCATTTGATGCATCTTGCTTAGCTCGGTTTCCATGTTACTCATCAACTCATGGTACTCCTTGTATGCTTTTGCATCAGTCGGATATTGTGGATTGGCCAGGATCTCAAAATTAGTGGTGATTGTTTGGTCACCCATTTTTAAGAGAATTGAGTATTTTCCGGGCGAAGCTTTATGTCCGATGAAACCACTCTCTATATAAACCCTGGGCACACCCACCATGGTTGGATAACGCAGGTTCCATACAAAACGATTGAGCCCCTTGGATTTTGTCAAAGTAGGATCGGCTGACGGCCCTCCATCATACTTTAGATAGGTAGTGTCATTTTTGGAAGTAAATGAGCGTACCAAATTTCCCTGCGCATCTTTGATTTGCATCAGAATATTATCTGAAGGTTTCAACTCCGGCAGTTGATAATAAATGACAGCACCTGTAGAAGGGTTTACTCCACGGAAAGGATGAGAGCCATCAAAGTCAGAAGCGGATCTATCCAAATCACTATACCCATTCACCAGCATGGCATCTTCTGGCTGAATAAGTGAAAAGGTGCCAGGTTCATTTTTATGCTGGCGCAACAAGCCAAGGTCATCCAATATCCAAAAGGATCTTCCAGAAGTTGCAGCAATGAGATCTCCTTGATGGATCTTAAGGTCAGTAATTGGAGTTATGGGTAAATTAAGTTGAAAGGGGATCCACTCTTTGCCTCCATTCCAGGAAAGAAATACACCTGCTTCAGTGCCTGCAAAAAGTAAATCCCTTCGCTTATCATCTTCCCTTACTACGCGTGTAAATGCCCCGTTTGGAATTCCATTTATGATCTTTGCCCAGGTCTTACCATAATCGGTAGTTTTATAAAGTCCTGGTGTGTGGTCATTAAACTTATAACGGGTGGTGGCGATGTAGGCAGTGGCAGGATCGTGGGGCGATACTTCAATGGCATTGATCAAACATTCCTGCAAGCCGGAAGGAGTCACATTTTGCCAATTGGCTCCATTGTCTCGCGTAATATGCACCAATCCATCGTCACTGCCTGTCCATATTACTCCCTTCTCGTGCGGAGATTCTAATACATAACTAAGTGTTCCATAATTTTCTGCACCCACTGCTTCATTAGTGTAAGGCCCTCCACTCTTTCCTTGCTTTTCTTTTTCATTTCGTGTAAGATCCGGAGATGCTTCTGTCCAGCTAGCACCCATATCCGATGTGCGCAATAAATATTGTGAACCATGATAAAAATTGTTTGGCTCGTGCTTAGACCAAATGATAGGAGCATTCCAATTGAAACGATATTTCATGTCTTTTGCATCCCTACCCAAATACTGAATGGGCGCGGCCATAATGTTGGTACCTGCCTGTGCCTTTGTATCTAAAACTTCAATGGTTCCTTGGTAGCTGCCGCCCAAAACATATCGCGGGTCGTCTGGATTAAAAGCCAGGAAGGCACTTTCGCCACCGGCAGAATGAGTCCAACTAGCTGTACTTATTCCGCTGCTGCCCAATTCCCGATTAGCTATTACAACCGATGAGTTGTCTTGCTGCCCGGCATATATCTGATACGGAAAGTTATTATCTACATTGATACGATAAAATTGGGCTGTGGGCATATTGCTTTGTGCAGACCAAGTTTTGCCGCTATTCACGCTAATGGCAGCCCCACCATCGTTAGCGATAACCATGTTTTTAGGATTATCGGGATTAATCCATAAGTCGTGAAAATCACCATGAGTTCCCGAAAGGTATTCCCAGGTTTTTCCGCCATCAATGGAACGCATTGCTGGAGCACTCATCACATAAATCGTATGCTCGTCTTTAGGATCGGTAAATAACTCAATGTAATACCAAGCCCGTTGAATCAGGCGGTGATCATTGGTAACGCGTGTCCAGTTTTTGCCTGCATTAGTTGAAACAAACAATCCACCCAGCTCTTTATCGGAATCACTTTCAATTAAAGCGTAAACCCTATCTGAATTAGATCGACATACTGATACCGCCATTTTTCCTAATTCTTTTGGCAGGCCATCTTGAATTTTCTCCCAAGTCTGACCGGCATCAGAAGATTTATAAAGACCATTCCCTTGCCCTCCACTGATTACTTTCCATGGCAAACGCCCATACTCCGACATCGCAGCGTAAAGCACCCGCGGGTTATTCATATCCATAGATAGCTCTACACATCCTGTTTTATCATCCACATATAGAACTTTAGACCAGGTAACACCGCCATCTGTTGATTTATAAACTCCACGATCCTGCGATTTTCCGTACAAGGCACCCTGCGCAGCAACATAAACAACATTGGCATCTTTGGGATGAATGACAATGCGTGAAATATGTTGTGTTAAATCCAAGCCTATTTTTTTCCATGATTTTCCCCCATCAGTCGATTTGTAAACGCCATCACCATGGTGTGTCATAACTCCCCTTACTGCATGTTCGCCCATTCCTACATAAACTATGTTGGGTTCACTTTCAGATACTGTGATGGCTCCTACCGAACCGGTTTTGAAAAACCCATCTGAAATATTCTTCCATGTAATCCCCATGTCCTCCGTTTTCCAAACACCTCCTCCAGTAGTACCCATATAATAGGTGGTCATATCCCCTGCTACTCCAGAAGCGGTATTTGACCTACCTCCTCTGAAGGGTCCAATGCTTCTCCACTTTACCGGTTTATAATAAGCATTGAGATCGGTCGCGACCGAAGGAATAGAAGTTGTAGTTGTTAATGATTGAGCTTTTTTACGTTGCGCGAATGCATTAAAAACTAATGTTAGGGAAAACACGAAAAAGAAAATTCTCTTGGTCATTTGATTCGTTATTAACTTTTGAAATATAAATAATATTTACTGTACAAAATCAGCATACGTAATATCCGTAGCCTGGTTCTGTTTGATCGGTGTACAATGAGGCTAAAAGGTAGATCTCCGAAAATGATAACAGAACCAAACGGCTAGTGATGCCAGGATTAAAATAGGGTAAACCTAATCGCAGAACTTCAATTATTTTAAAACCAAAAGCTCCTTACCTACTTCTGTAAATGCTTTTATCGCTTTATCGAGATGGTGTTTATCGTGCGCTGCTGAAATTTGAACGCGTATTCGAGCCTGTCCTTTGGCTACTACTGGAAAGAAAAATCCAATTACATAAATTCCTTTCTCCAAAAGTTTTTCGGCAAATTGTTGAGCCAGTGGAGCTTCGTATAACATAATAGGAACGATTGGGTGCTCACCCGGTTTAATTGCAAAGCCAGCTTTCGTCATCTCTGCGCGAAAATATTTTGTGTTCTGCTCCAGCTTATCGCGAAGGGCTGTTGTCTCTGAAAGCATGTTAAAAACTTCTATTGAAGCGCCTGTAATAGAAGGGGCAAGTGTATTAGAAAATAGATAAGGACGTGATCGCTGCCTCAACAGTTCAATAATTTCCTTTCGTCCAGAAGTAAAACCACCAGAAGCTCCACCCAACGCTTTGCCCAACGTGCCTGTGATAATATCTACTCTTCCCATCACGCCCCGATATTCAGGTACTCCGCGTCCAGTCTTTCCTATGAAACCTGAAGAATGACATTCATCCGTCATGACCAATGCTTCATACTGATCGGCCAAGTCACAAATTTTATCCAACTGGGCAATAGTGCCATCCATTGAAAATGCTCCATCCGTAACAATAATAACTTGTTTCGCTCCGGCATTCTTCGCGTCATCCAACTGCTTTTGCAAGTCGGCCATATCATTGTGCTTGTAGCGATAGCGCATCGACTTACACAAACGAACACCGTCAATGATAGAAGCATGGTTTAACTCATCTGATATTATGGCATCATCAGCTCCAAAGAGTGGTTCGAACACACCACCGTTGGCATCAAAGGCTGCTGCATAAAGAATGGTATCTTCCGTACCTAAAAAATCAGAAATCTTTTTTTCCAATTCTTTATGGATATCCTGGGTGCCGCAAATAAATCGCACTGAAGACAACCCAAAGCCATGTGTGTCGATCGCCTTCTTAGCCGCGGCAATCACACGGGGATGAGAAGAAAGCCCTAAATAATTATTCGCACAAAAATTGATTACCTCTTTTCCATCCTGTGTT
>JANOLM010000556.1:0-1833 GCA_031419815.1 Bacteroidia bacterium | reverse complement strand
GGGCCTGTAGCTTAATTGAATAAAGCATCTGACTACGGATCAGAAGACTCGGGGTTTGAATCCCTGCAGGCTCACAAAATTTAACTCACAAAAGCGGCTGATATCAGCCGCTTTTGTGTTTGTGTCAATTGCTAATGATATTGATTATGAAGCGAACAAAGATTAAACAACTTCTCTCCGCAAGCCCAGCTGGGCAAACGGTAACCGTGCAAGGTTGGGTGCGCACATTTCGCAACAACCAATTCATTGCCATCAATGATGGATCAACTATTCAAAACCTGCAGGCCGTTATTGAATTAAATTCACTGGAAGAAGGAATTTTGAAAAGAATAACCACAGGCGCCTGCCTCTCGGTCAGCGGTGAACTGATTGCTTCACTTGGAAAAGGACAGGCAGTAGAGGTGAAGGTAAAAGAACTCGAAATTCTTGGCGATTGCGATCCCGAAAAATATCCCTTGCAGCTTAAGAACAAGCCAAGTCTGGAATACTTGCGTGAGATTGCCCACCTTCGCTCTCGCACCAATACGTTTGGAGCGGTGATGAGAGTGCGGCATGCAATGGCATTTGCAATTCATAAATTCTTTAACGATCAAGGTTTTAATTATATCCATACACCCATTATCACAGGCTCCGATGCAGAAGGTGCCGGGGCAATGTTCCGAGTAACAACATTAGACCCTAAAAATCCTCCACTCGATGAGCTGGGACACATTAATCATAAAGAAGATTTCTTCGGAAAGGAAACTAATCTTACCGTATCAGGCCAATTGGAAGGCGAAACTTATGCGTTGGCCCTCAGTGAAATTTATACATTCGGCCCTACGTTTAGAGCAGAAAATTCAAACACAACAAGACATCTTGCTGAGTTTTGGATGATTGAGCCAGAGATGGCTTTCTATGACATCCACGACAACATGAAACTTGCGACTGACCTTTTGCAATATTTGGTGAAGTATGCACTTGATAACTGTGCTGAAGATTTAGAGTTCTTAAATAAACGAGCTCAGGAAGAGGAGGCGGCAAAACCACAAGACCAAAGAAGTGAACTAGGTTTACTGGATCGTTTGAAATTCGTAACTGAAAATGATTTTCAAAAGTTGAGTTATACAGAAGCCATAGACATCCTTAAAAATTCTAATCCGAATAAGAAAAAGAAATTCAAATACCTGATCGAAAATTGGGGAGTAGATCTGCAATCGGAACACGAACGGTATCTGGTAGAAAAGCATTTTAAAAAGCCGGTCATCCTATATAACTATCCCAAAGAAATCAAAGCATTTTACATGCGGCAGAATGAAGATGATAAAACAGTTGCCGCTATGGACGTTTTGTTTCCCGGCATTGGCGAAATTATCGGTGGCTCGCAGCGCGAAGAACGGTATGATCGTCTCTTAAAAAGAATACAGGAACTTAACCTGCCCGAAAAAGAACTTTGGTGGTATATAGATCTGCGTAAGTTTGGTTCAGCACCACACAGCGGTTTTGGTCTTGGCTTTGAGCGCTTGATGTTGTTTGTAACGGGCATGACTAATATACGCGATGTAATTCCTTTCCCGCGGTTTCCAGGGAATGCGGAGTTTTAGGACAAGAAGTTGGAAGTTGGCCGTGGTGAAGTAGAGGCGGACAATACGTGGATTTTTTCAGAAACAGTTATACTAACCGATCATGTTTTGATCCCTTCCCTTCAACTTACAGTGCCGCTTGAAGAAATTTATGAAGGAGTAAAATTCTGATACCTACTTTCTCTTAAAAGCCAACAGCGGAATACTTCCCTGATAAGCAAGCTTGCGTGTAACACTTAAGCCAAAAAGTTTTTCGTATAGACTCAATTCG
>JANOLM010000555.1:0-1843 GCA_031419815.1 Bacteroidia bacterium | reverse complement strand
AATCGTTAAGATGATGTGCAGTGGCCACCTTATCAAATTTTTCACGGGCTAAGACCTCTTCAAACCAGGTATATCTTAGTTCTCGTGCTGCCAGTTGAATCGACAAGCTGTTTTCCCAGGCATAATTATTGGTATCAAATCTCTTACTGTAAACCGGAATCTTCAAATGATGACAATGCTCTTCCACAAACTCTTCATCACCGTTAGATTCGGCACCTCGCAATTGAAAGTTACAGTGTGCTACGGCAACAGCATAACCGGCTTGGTGAAACAACCTCAACATGACCATGGAATCCAACCCTCCGCTGACAGCCAAAAGGATTTTATCGGTAGCTTTGCAAAGCTGGTGACGGGCGATATGATCATTAAAAAGTTTTAGCACAGTCAAATTTACAAGTTAGATGCACGATTTACGATTTTCTTTCATGCCCAACTTCAAGGTTTTAAGGGTAATGACTATTTGCTTATTGATCGTAACATGCGTTCTTCCGGCATTTGGTCAAAAAAGGGTGAAATTAAAACATGCTGATGTTGCCCGTGGTGGAATCAAGGATGGTATACGTATCGATAGATTTATTGGGAATGTTGTATTTGTTCAGAATAAAACAACCATTTATTGCGACTCGGCTATTTTTTATAAATCAAAAAATTCGGTTGATGCCTTCGGTAAAGTACTGATTACAGAAGGCGACTCAGTAACAGTAACATCCTCCTCCCTCACCTATGACGGCAACTCAAAAATTGCATTCCTCCGCAGAAATGTAGTCTTTACAAAACTTGGAATTGCAACATTATACACAGACTTTCTTGACTATGACCGTAAAAAAAATGAAGCACGGTATTTTAACGGAGGCAAGCTGGTAGACAGCACAAACAACCTCACCAGCAAAAAAGGTTACTACGACATTCCTACCAACATGGCCTCGTTTAAGACAAATGTAGTTGGTGTAAATCCTGATTACACGCTCAACTCTGATACCCTTCAGTATAACTCCAAAACGAAAGTCATTTATTTCCGTGATCTCACCAACGTGAAGGGTAATAAAGATGGGGAAACGGCTGTGTACCAAAATGGATTTTATGATACCAATCAAAAACTTTCATCGCTCACTAAAGGGGAGATTGAAACACAGTCATACAAAATGAATGGCCTCAAATACTTTCTCGATGACGTCAGGAAATTTTATAAAGCTAAAGGGAAAGTCGTTATGACCTCCAAAGAAGAAAATACGATTATTTATGGCGATGATGGCGACTACGATAAACAAAAAGGGATAGCGAAAGTATATGGAAACGCCTATGTAGCCAAAATAGACGATGAACAGGACACACTTTTTATTGCTGCGGATACCCTGGTTTCAATTGAGAATGAAGACCCGAAGAAAAAGAGACTGCTTGCCTACAACCATGTAAAGATTTTCAAAAGCGATATGCAGGGAACGGCCGATTCACTTGTCTACTCATCTTCGGACTCAACCATTTATTTCTATTCAGACCCTGTACTTTGGACTTCTGGGAATCAATTAACGGCCGATTCTATCCGGATACTTCTCAAGGGGAGAGCAATTGATAAAATTTACCTCGTTGCCAATTCTTTTGTAATTTCAGAAGATACCTTGAAAAATTACAACCAAATAAAGGGGCGAAAAATGGTGGCTAATTTTGATGGTCAAGCCATTTCTCATGTGAGTGTTCAGGGCAATGGCGAAAGTCTTTATTATGCCCTTCAAGAGCCCGAAAAAGAAGTAAAAAAAGATTCAACAAAGGTTTCCGTTTCCCCTTTTATAATGGGCATGAACAAAATCATTTGTAGTAACATGAAAATTAATTTTAAGGAGGGAAA
>JANOLM010000554.1:0-2648 GCA_031419815.1 Bacteroidia bacterium | reverse complement strand
CGGAAATTTCTTCAGGAGCATCCGTGATAGAGAAATTTATATTCAATCTCTCCAACGCAAATGAAACCGAGCGAATATTTCCTGCATTATATTTTATAACCGCAACCTTCATTTACCTATTGCTTTTACTTTTGTCTAAGTACTTATTACTTATGTCTTAATACTAACTTAAAGTGTTCCCTTCGTAGTCGGCAATTGATTATTGTTTTCATCTTTTCTCACCGACATCTTAATTGCCTTTGCAAAAGCTTTAAAAATGGCTTCAATTTTATGATGCTCATTAGTACCTTCTGCTTTAATATTCAAATTGCATTTTGCGGCATCGGAAAAGGACTTAAAGAAATGAAAGAACATTTCAGTAGACATTTCTCCAATTTTCTCTCGCTTAAATTCTGCTTCCCAAACAATCCAGGGCCTTCCACCAAAGTCAATTGCGACTTGCGCCAGGCAATCATCCATGGGCAGGCAGAATCCGTAACGCTCAATACCACGTTTATCTGACAAGGCATTTAGAACAGCCTCTCCCAAGGCCAGGGCGGTGTCTTCAATTGTGTGATGTTCATCGATGTGCAAATCACCTTTTACGCTCACGTCCAAATCCAACTGACCATGACGGGCCAGTTGATCAAGCATGTGATCAAAGAACCCAAGACCAGTTTCAATTTTTGATTTTCCAGTACCATCAAGATTAACAATAATTTGAATATCAGTTTCCTTGGTAGTCCTCCTTACTTGTGCAATGCGCTTTGGCAGGATAGTAGTATATATATCTTTCCATGAGTTCACGATTTCGCAATATGAGATGAGACCGCTAGCCACAATTTTGTCTCTTAAACTTCCATCATTTAGCAGAATGCCTTTGGCTCCAATATTTTTTGCGAGTTCAATGTCAGTCAGTCTATCACCAATGACGAAGGAGTTTTTTAGATCGTATTCCGCTGAAAAATAAGTAGAGAGCATTCCTATACCAGGCTTTCGTGTAGGCTTGTTTTCGTGAGGAAGGGACTTGTCGATGTGAATTGCAGAAAAATGGATGCCTTCTCCTTTCAGCGCTTTTATCATTTTATTTTGAACAGGCCAGAAATTTTCCTCCGGGAAGCTAACTGTTCCAAGACCATCCTGGTTGGTTACCATTACTAATTCGTAATTAGCGCCACTTGCAATTTTACTAAGCCATGTGAAAACCCCCGGAATAAAATCGAGTTTTTCTAAGCTGTCAATTTGGGGATCATTTGCAGGTTCAAAAATCAGTGTGCCATCGCGATCAATGAAGAGTACTTTTTTCATGCCTTCTTTAATTCGTTCAATAAAACTTGATTCTCATCAGGAGTGCCTACCGTAATTCTTAAACAATTATCACACAATACAACATTGGAACGATCTCTTGTTATAATACCTTTTGCGACTAACAACTTATAAGTCGCACTTGCGTTTTTCACTCTTGTTAACAAAAAGTTCGCGTCTGAGGGGTAAACCTTTTCAACAATTCTAATTTTGGTAAGCTCATTTCTAAGAAATTCCCGTTGCGCCTTAATTTCTTTCACCCACTTATTTTTTTGTTCTATCTCGTTAAGGGATTTCTCCGCTACATCTTGCGTAAGAATATTAATGTTATAGGGCGATTTTATCTTATTAAGTATTTTGATGATCTCAACGTTTGAAAAACACATTCCTAGCCGTATGCCGGCCAGGCCCCATGCTTTTGATAAAGTCTGTAAAACGACCAGGTTATTGTATTTATTTAGCAGGGGAAGAAATCCTGGGTAGTCGGTGAAGTCAATGTAGGCTTCATCAACAATTACAATCCCGGAAAGCTTTTTAAGTAGTGATTCAATTTTATCCTTGGTTAATAAATTACCGGAAGGGTTATTAGGACTGCATAGAAACAATAGTTTAGACTTTTCATCCCATGCTCCTTCGGTTGCTGCTAAATCAATATCAAAGTCAGATGTGAGGTTAATTGTTTTTATTTCAACCGCATTAATGTCTGCACTTACGGTGTACATGCCATAGGTAGGTTGTGGTATTATTACATTATCAACACCAGGTTCGCAAAAAGCGCGTATCAATAAATCAATGGGTTCATCGCTGCCATTGCCTAGAAAAATCTGTTCTGATTTAACTCCTTTGATCCTGCTGATTTTTTCTTTGAGTTTAAGCTGATGAGGATCTGGGTATCGATTGAACAGTGAAGGGTAGGGGTTTTCATTAGCATCGAGAAAGACAGAAGCATTTCCTTTAAAATCATCGCGGGCCGATGAATAAGGCTTTAGCTTCACCACATTTTTCCTCACTAAAGAATTTATATCAACAGGCATCTTTCTAAAGTCTTACTATTTGTTACTTACTATTTGTTACTTACTACTTGCTACTTGCTACTTACGTCTAACTCTAACCGCCTCCGCATGACCACTAAGTTGCTCTGCTTCTGCCATAATTTCAACGATAGGCCCTAATATAGTGAGACCTTCTTTTGTTATTTTCTGAAACGTAATGTATTTCATGAAACTTTCCAGTGAAACGCCAGAGTATGATTTCGCAAAACCATTGGTAGGCAAGGTGTGATTTGTTCCTGACGCATAGTCGCCTGCAGACTCTGGTGAATAAGGGCCAATAAAAATTGACCCTGCATTCACAATCCTTTCTGC
>JANOLM010000553.1:0-8747 GCA_031419815.1 Bacteroidia bacterium | reverse complement strand
GTAGGAAGCTTCTTCTTTGTCGTGGAGGATAATAATGTGACTTGACTTACTGGTTTTGTAGATAGCGGCCAGGAGCAATGCGTCCAAGCTTCCACTTAACCCTTTAACGCGGAGCACTTCAGATTTGAACGTACGAATCCCCTCGGCCAGGGTTTGCACCAGGCTATCCGCTTGATAAACTTTTATAAAATCGTTCGCCCGCAAGACCTTCAAAAAATAGAAACGCAAAAGTAATGCTTAATCTGTGATGAACCAGTAAAATTTTGCCATGAAAACAGTTATTCTGAACAATTCTTAAAAAACAAAAACGGTTTGAGACAAGCAAAAAAAAATAGCTTACGCTTTTCACCTTCAACCTTTACCTTTGGAGCTTATGCACTATGTGAGATTGTTATTTTTATTTTTGAGCTGTACCTGTTTGGCTTTTCTTCTGATTGGATTGTATAAGCCCTGGGTGATGCTGTGGTGGGAGGACACGCAAAACAGAAAAAAGATTTTTCAGGTATACGGATTTTTAGCTTGCATTTTTTTCGGTGTTTATTATGTGTTAAGATTTTTTTAAATAAAGAGGAGCATAAGAAAATGAAAAAGACATCAATAGGATTGATCATTGCAATGGCCGCCATAATCTTTAACTGCAACAGGCCGCCTGAAAAAAGAGACATAATCAAAGAAAGTAAACCTGTTCAGGTGATTAATGAATATCCGAACATGACCTTAATCATGACGGATGGATCATTGCGAATGACAAAGGAGTTGCCAGCCAAAAGTATCCTCTTCCTTTACTTTCCTGATTGCGATCATTGCCAGCGCGAAGCTTTGGAAATAAGTAACCATTTGAAGGCATTTGAAAACTATAGCCTGTGGTTTATTTCTACTGCCAACTATAAAGACATTGAAAGATTTGCCAGGGATTATAAACTATTTGGCTATGCTAACATTCATTTTGTCCGCACCGAAATGCAAGATGTAATCAATAATTTTGGTGCCATTCCAACTCCCTCCGTGTACATTTTCTCGGAAGAGAAGAAGCTTGTAAAAGCCTTCAATGGAGAAACAAAAATTGAGGAGATTATAAAGTGGTTGTGATTTGATAATTTAATTCTTGCCTTCAGTGTGTAATATATATTTTAAGAGTTTGAATGTCCATAATTGCCAGTGTTGTCTAAGGGTTCACCAAAATCAAAAAAGGTAGCCATGTATGGTTTTTGAGGAAGTTGCACACGTTTGCACCTGCGCTTAGAACATGAGTTGATTGGATTTTATATTTTATTCGATACTTTTATAAAGTGGCTAAACAATTTCATATTCTGCTTGCCGATGACGATCAAGACGATCGTTTTTTCTTTGCAAGGGCATTTGAGAAAGTTCCGATTCCGACTAAACTGACTACTGTTGAGAATGGTGAAAAGCTCATGCACTATCTTTCAGGAAACTCCATACTGCCGGATGCTCTTTTTCTAGATCTGAATATGCCCCGCAAAAATGGCTTAGAGTGCTTGAGCGAAATAAAAAACAACGAAATATTAAAACACCTACCTGTTATAATATACTCTACCTCCCTTAATGAAATTGTTGCCGACCTGCTTTACAAAAATGGAGCGCACTATTACATGCGTAAGGCAAGCCTCGAAGAACTCGAAGAGAGCCTTCGCAACATCCTTACCTTAATGGCAGAGAAAAAATTTACCCGGCCATCAAGAAGCCATTTTATACTCAGCCTGCTCAAGTAGCTGCAGCTTCATAGCTTTGACCAATACAGCGGAACAGGGATTGCCATTTGCAAAAGAATTATTGAAAACCACAACGGTATTATTACAGCAACAGGCAAGTTGAAAAAAGGTGCACAGGTTTGATATTTATATCCCGCCTATTAAAGATGGATTTTTTCAGTTTCGATAAATATAATAGTAGACCGCGGATAGAAAGGATCAGAACCCCTCAACCGAGGCTTCGTCTTTTTTAGGTTTTCCAGATTTGGTTTGCTTGATCCTATAATTGAATGTCAGGTTTACCTGTCTTCGTCTTGCTTGAAAATTCCGGTCGGAATAAAATCCTATGCCTTCTGCCACACTTCTTATTTTCCGGGTATTAAACACATCCAGTACGTTTAGATTAAGCGTGCCCTTTCCTTTCAATACTTCTTTGCTCACCGAGAAATCAGCATAGTACAATGCCTTTCTTCTTCCTTGTGCAGTTTTTTGTGGAGCTTCATAATTAGTTCTGACTTGTATATCCACTTTCTTGGGCAATGAAAATCTTGATGTTTGGCGGGTAAACCAACTATAGGTAGTTGTCTTGTAGGTACTCACAATATTACTCCCATCGATATCGGCATAAAAGAAGTTAAAGTTGGCATCCCACTTCCACCATTTCAGGAGAGCCAACGTGCTCGCAACTTCAAGTCCATAAGCATTTTCGGAAAGAAGATTTTCCGTTATTGTAACAGATTTTCCTTCAGCATTAACTGTTCGTATGTTATCAATTTTATCGCGTGTGCTGCGGTTGTATAAAGAAGAAGACAGTGAACCTATTTCGAAATACTTGATATGCCCAACTTCAAATACATTGCTAAACTCAGGATTTAAATCAGGATTGCCGCTGAAGTAATTGCGATTATCCGAAAAGGTAACATACGGACTCAAGTCATTATAGAAAGGCCTTCTTACCCTACGGCTATAACTTACTTGCAAACTGTTTTCTTTCGGAAGGCTGTAAGTAAGATGAGCACTCGGAAACAAGTTGGAATATTTTCTGGGGTTCACCTCATTGGTTTTTTCAAGTCTGGTTTTTACATCTGTCCACTCCGCACGCAATCCTGCCTGATAAGATATTGCCTTCGATTTATTTCCCAGAATGCCATAGGCGGCAGTAATATTTTCATCATATAAAAACACATTGTCAAGTCCGGGTAAGGGATTAAATTCTCCTGTGGCAGTATTTAGTTGGGTAACCAGATAGTCGTTTACCATTTTACGATTGCTTGTTCTGAAACCGGTTTCAAATTTTCCTGCTTTGGCAAATGGCTTTGTATAATCTATCTGTAGGAGCAATTGTTTTTCACTTTCAACATTAGGCGCTTTTTGAAGTACTGCTTTCGAAGGATCTTCTGTCCCATCTGGTGAAAAAGTATATTCAGTGTAGGTTTGCTTTGAGCTTTCCCAGTTGTCCAGGTATTTTACTTCCGTCAATAATTCATGTCCTTTTGCTTCAAATATTTTTTTGTAGATGAGAGAGTATTCTGAATTAGGTTCAATCTCATCTTCATTCTGGCGCCTGGTGGTATAGCTGACAAGGTTAGTTGGTGTAAAGAGATAATCATTGTATACGATATCCGTTATCCGGTTTACATCCGTTCTTCGAAATAAATAAGCAGCCGTGAGTATGTTCTTTTCATTGAAGTAATAATCGAGCCCGCCACGTATGTTATTGTTTAGTCCTTTTACGTTTGACTTATTAGTCTGCTTTAGGAAAGTCGTGTCCTGTCCGTATACTTCCTGATAGAGAGAACCAATGCCAGGCTGATTGCGATAGGCCAAACCGTAATTAATAAAGAAATTAACTTTCTTATGCCGATAATTAAAATTAGCAGCTAATCCGTAATTGTCCGGGTATCCTGTGATCACATCTACCGAACCGTTGAAGCCCTGATTTTTATCTTTCTTCAACACAATATTAATAATGCCACCTAGGCCTTCCGCTTCGTATCGTGCCGAAGGGTTTGTTACCACTTCAACCCGCTCAATCATACTTGCCTGAAGTTGTTGAAGGCCACTGCCTCCTTTAAAACTTACCAGGCCAGAAGGCTTTCCATCAAATAATATTCTTACGTTATCGCTTCCTCTTAATTTTACGTTCCCCTCTGGGTCAACAGCCACGGAAGGAACATTCATGAGCACATCAGAAGCTGTTCCTCCGCTATTGGCAAGGTCTTTTCCAACATTGAAAATCTTTTTATCCAACGAAAGTTCCATGGAGCTCTTCTCGGCCTGCACAACAACTTCATCCAGCACATCAACAGTTTGCCCTAGCTTTATCGCCCCTAAATCATAAACTGAGTTTTCTTTTGACACTGTAAATTCAAAACTCTTGAAGGGACGGAACCCCACGAAGTTGATCTCCGCATAATATTTACCGTAGGGCACATCAATCGAAAAATTGCCAGCGTCATTTGAAATGTTTCCGTTGACTAATTTTTTTTCGGCTACGGAGTAAACAGCAATGCTGGTATAACTTAGCGGGGCTGCAGAGAGTGAATCAAGCACCCTCCCTTTCACTACCGCCTTTCCTTGTGCTAATGACTGAAGGTTTGAGAGTAGTACAAAAGATATTGAAAGAAGTATGTGTAACGGCCAAACTTTTATCAGCAGGCCCGGATAAATTCTCATTTCTAACGATTGCAATTACTTTATTGAGGATCCTTAAATTAATACCAATATTAAAAATACAGGTTTTGAGTGATCCCCAGGTTTCTGATGGTTGGTTCAAACTTACGTTGTCCTGCGCAGATATTTAAAGAATGATTTATTAGCGGACAGACTAAATGATCAAAACCCTTTTTTTATACACAAAATCAAATTTCAATCAATAATCTTGCAGCCAGCCAATCTGTAAGCTAAATTTCTTTGTAACCTTTCAACCACCTCCCGGTAACTAACCCGAAACTTGAAAACATCCGAAGTGCTGATGACCGATGAATTGATTATGGAAGCCGTGAAAAACGGTGATCTTCAGCAGGCTTCCATGTTGTTTGATCGGTACCATAAAAAGATTTTTAATTTTCTCGCCCGCATGACGATGGATCGTGAACTGGCGGAAGATCTTACGCAGAATGTGTTTTTAAGAATGATTAAATACCGAAGCAGCTATCGCGAAGGGAACCGGTTCGAATCGTGGATTTATCAGGTAGCGCGAAACATATTTTCAGATCACTATCAGGCACACAAGAACAAGCATTCAGGTTTTATTGATGTTGAAAAGATGAGTGACAAGGTTGCAGACCATGATGATGAAGCCCAGCAGGAAGATCGGGAAAAAATCCTTCATCGCTCCATGGCCTTGCTTACGGAGGAGCAGCGGGAGTTACTAGTGCTCACGCGGTTTCAGCACATGAAGTATGAGGAGGTAGCCATTATTATGGAGACAACGGTATCAAACATTAAAGTGAAAGTACACAGGGCAATTGCAAAATTAAGGGAACATTATTTTGAACTAGAAAAGATTTAGAAAATTTTAAAAGCTCCCCTCTCCTCCGTAGAGGGGCTGGGGGTGAGGTTATGGAAAAAGAAAAATTAGAAGCGTTGCTCATTGATTATATCGATGGAAAATTGGGTGAAGCAGATCGTTCGATCGTAGAGCAAGAACTCAAAAGAAATGCAGAAGCCTTTACGATGTATGAACAACTGCAGGAAGTAATCCGGGTGATGGATAAATCCTCTTCAATTGAACCCACTGTTTCCTTAAAGAAGGACTTTGAGAAATTCCTGAAGGTGGAGATAGCTAACATTCAAAAACCTAAGGGAAAGTCGATTTTCTTTCAACCCAATTTTTACCGGATTGCAGCCGGGGTGGCGTTGCTGGGCATTAGTATCGCCTATCAGGTAAATAAGAATTATCGCCAGGAACAGGAATTGGCAAAGCTGAAAACAGAAATGGAAGCCACCAAACAAATGATGATGGCCATGCTGGACAATCAACAATCGGCAAGTCAGCGGATGGTGGGCGCAACAGTAGCCTACAAAATGGAAAAGATGGACGATGAAATTGTCCTCGCGCTGGTAAACAGTATGAACGAAGACCAAAATACAAATGTAAGGCTTGCTGCCCTGGAGGCATTGAGCAAGTTTCACCATGAAACTGCGGTGCGAAGTGTCTTGATTCAATCACTTTCTGTACAGAAAGATCCTGTGGTTCAGATCGCACTCATTCAACTTCTGGTGCAGATGAAAGAAAAAAGTGTAGTAAAAGCCCTTGAACAAATTGCAGATGATCCAGGCACACTGAAAGCAGTAAAAGACGAAGCTTATTCGGGGATCATGAAGCTTTCATAACCTCACCGAAAAACGGTGAGTGAAAAAGGAAATAAAAAATATTTAATACAGATGAAAAAGTTAGTATTAGTTATTGGAATTGTGGTGGCAGCAGTGAGTGTAACCTTCGCGCAAGAATTTAAAGTGGCAAAGAGCACAGGCCGCCTTGAACTAAACATCGGTCGGGTAACGGTGGAGGGCTATGCTGGAAATGAAATCATCTTCTCGTCAAAGGATCATCGCGGAAAAGAAGATGAACGCGCAAATGGCCTTCGGGCAATTAACAGCCTGGGATTGGAAGACAACACAGGTCTTGGTATCAATGTAACTGATAAAGGAAATGTTATTGAAGTAAATCAATTAAAGAAGACGAACTCGCCTGATGTAAAGATCATGGTGCCGAAAGGTGTGATTGTTTCCTTTTCCTTCGAATCACAATATGGGGGAACGGCTTCATTCAAAAATATGGAAAACGAAATCGAAGTATCTGCGAACTACAATAGTATTGAACTTGAAAATGTTACGGGTCCTCTCACTGTCAAAACAGTTTACGGACACGTAGAGGCGGACTTAAGCCAAAACGTGAAAGGACCAGTTTCAATTGTATCTGTTTATGGTTATGCCGATGTTACTCTTCCGGTCACCACAAAAGCAAACCTCAAGATGAGTACCTCCTATGGCGAAATATTTGTGGCTCCTGAGTTTAAGATTGAAATAGAAAAATCTGGTAGTATGATACGCTATAGCGACAAAGTAAATGGAACAATAAATGGAGGAGGGCTGAACATTGACATCCGTTGTGATTACGGAAAAGTGTACCTCAGAAAAAAATAATCACATTGAGTTGACGTCATCGCAAGTGCTGGCAAATACGGTAGTGATATAGAATTAGGAAGTATAACTTTAAAAAATATAAACATGAAAAAAGTAGTTGGATGTATTGTAGTGATAATGATGAGCTGGAGCTTGTCCTTTGGCCAGGAACATAAAGTGGCAAAAAGCACAGGCCGCTTGGAAATAAAAGAATTAAATACGGTAACGATAGAAGGATATGCTGGAAATGAAATCATTTTTTCTTCAACGGATCGTAACCGTGATGAAGACGGACGGGCAAAGGGGCTGCGCGCTATAAGCAGTCTTGGATTGGAGGATAACACGGGTCTTGGCATTTCTGTTGTAGAGAAGGGCGGAGTCATTGAAGTGTATCAACTGAAAAAGATGGACGGCCCCAACATCACCATTAAAGTTCCAAAAGGAATTATCGTTTCGTACACACACTCATCACCACACGGAAGTGAGGTAACATTCAAAAATGTTGAAAGCGAAATTGAGGTGTCGACTGTTCACAATTCGGTGGAGTTGGATAATGTTACGGGTCCGATGAATGTGAAAACTGTACACGGTGACATCGATGCCAGCCTGAGTGCAGCTATGAAGAATCCAATTTCGATTGTATCGGTTCACGGTCATGTGGATGTTGCTATGCCGGCTTCTACTAAAGCCACACTTCGATTAGGAACATCGTGGGGTGAAATATTTGTAGACCCGGAGTTTAAGATTGAGTTTGACCAAAAAACTAACATGATTAAATACAGCGATAATGTGAGTGGTAAGATTAATGGCGGTGGCCTCGAAGTAAATTTGTCCTCGACACACAACAATGTTTATCTCCGCAAAAAATAAAAGAATGATTTTATGAAAGCAAAAATATTATTTCCTCTTCTTTTTTTAGCCATAACCTCCTTTGCACAGACAACCATTAACAAATCAGTGGCTGTTTCATCCGGTCAGAAAATTAATATGCGTTTTGATTATCCGGAATTAGTTAAGGTAAGTACATGGGATAAAAATGAGATTTCCATCCTGGGTTCGGTCAGTATCAATGGAGGAGAAAATGATGATGCCTTTGTGTTAGCGACATCCACATCCGGTAACATCATCTCTATTGAATCACAAATCAATGGACTGAAAAGTTTGCCACAGCGAATTACGGTGACGCAAGGTGGACAGAAAATTGTTTTCAAAACCAAGGCTGACTATCGTAAATATTGCGATGAGAATGGAAAGAATTTCAATACCATGTCAACAGGTGTGGATATGGACATCATACTTGAAATAAAAGTGCCACAAAATACAGAGACACGCATTGAAGCAGTGTACGGAATGGTGGAGGTGAAACAATTTAATGGACCACTTGTAGTGGAGGCAACCTACGGAGGGGTAGATGCAGCCCTCCAGGAAAGAAGTACAGGTGAGTTGGTAGCCGAAACTAATTTTGGACAGATTTATTCTAACCTGGACATTAAGTTTTCAAATGATAATATGCAGGAAAAAGATTTTCACACCTATGTTTCCGCAAAACCAGGCAACGGTCCGCGCTTTAGTTTTGAATCAAAGTATGGCAATGTGTATTTGCGAAAGGGAGTTGAGTCAGCGCGATAATCAACTAAATGGTCATAGGCATTTCAAGTTATAGCAGGCTTCTTAGTTCATTATGGACTTTAGCCCAACGCGAGACGAGATAGCTTAATCTTAGAATAAAACTGAAGGAGACAAAGCTCTTTTTTCGAAAATTCTTTCTGAAACATCCGAGGTTAAGAAATAATTATCTTTGAGGGGAAAGAATCCTATAAATTTCATACGTGTGAGCAGAATTAATAGAATAACAATAGCACCAGAAATTTCTCATGGAAAGCCTTGCATTCGGGGTATGCGATG
>JANOLM010000552.1:0-16818 GCA_031419815.1 Bacteroidia bacterium | reverse complement strand
GTGGTGGTCACCCTGGTGTTACTACTTCCAACGGCAGTTGTCACACGGATTAATCCTATTAAGGCAATCAGGTTTGATTGAGTCAATTTGGCAAGGATTATTTTGAATTCTGATAGTTTTGCCCCCTAAATTTAGTATATGAAAAATGAAGATAGAATTGTAGAACTGCTGGCGGAAAGCCTAAAAAATCAGGATATCCAAAGCGAAAAACTTTCTACAAGAGATTCAAAATCAAAAACTGGACATTCAAAGTGAAAAGCTTGAAAAGGTTAGTTCCAAAATTGACGATCTGGTTGATGTAGTATTATGGAGCGCCTGATCAATAAGTACGATAAAGTGGATTTTCTTATTGGAAAAAAAATTAAAGATTAGATTCAATCCGTTCCAACAGACTTGAAATCAAATCCTCGCCTGATACGTATACAACTCAAAATATCTTCCTTTCTTTTCTATCAGTTCATCGTGTTTGCCATACTCAGCAATTTTACCTTGCTCAATAACCAGGATTTGGTCGGCTTGGCGAATGGTGCTCAAACGGTGAGCAATAACAAAAGTAGTCCGTCCTTTAAGAAGTGATTTTAAACTTTCCTGAATAAGGGATTCACTTTCAGTATCCAAGCTTGAAGTCGCTTCATCTAAAATTAAAATCCTTGGGTTTGCAAGAATGGCGCGTGCAATTGTTACACGCTGACGTTGACCTCCAGAAAGTTTTATTCCACGTTCACCGATGACGGTATCAAGACCCAACTCGAATTTAGTACTAAACTCGCTCACATACGCGCCATCAATGGCAGCTTGCACTTGCTGTTCGGTTGCAGCTGGTTTGGCGAATAAAATATTTTCGCGAATGGTGCCGTCAAAAAGAAAATCATCTTGCAACACAACCCCCAACTGACTTCTATAACTATTTAATGAAACTTTAGAAAGATCATGACCATCAATGGTAATCGTTCCAGATTGTTGTGTTAGGAAAGATGCAGCCAAACCGGCAATGGTAGACTTGCCTGAACCTGACGTTCCTACTAATGCTATCACAGATCCTGCGGGAGCCGAGAAGCTAACATTCTTCAACACTTCTTTACCTTCATCATAAGCAAATGAAACATCCTTAAATTCAATATCACCTTTTATGTTTGCAATCTTTATGGTTCGAATGGTTTCATCATCTTCAACGGGCACGTTCATGATTTCTTCCGTGCGGTCTAGTCCTGCAAATGCTTCTGTTAACTGACTGCCGATGTTACTCATCTGAACAATGGGAGCGATCAAAAATCCAAGAAATAAAATGAATTGTACCAACTCACCCATAGTCAACGTATTCTGAGCAATCATGTAACCACCAATGCCCATGATGCCTACCGATGCCATTCCTAAAAGAAAACTTCCGGAGCTAGTAACCAAGCTGGTGGTGGTCAGACTACTTTTTACATTCAGAAAAAGTTTTTCTACGCCTTGCTCAAAAATTTTAATTTCCTGTTTTTCAGCATTGAAGCCTTTGATCACCCGAACTCCATTAAGTGTTTGCGTTAAGCGGCCTGTGACTTCCGCATTAATAGCACCGCGCTCTCTGAAGATGGGTCGGATTTTTCCGAATGCTTTCAAAGCAATAAGTCCAAAAACAGCAACAGGAATCATTACAAACAGTGTCATCTTCCAACTGATGCTGAATAAAAAAAACAAACAGATAACAGAGGTCAGTATGCCACCCACTAATTGCACCAGGCCTGTGCCCACTAAATTTCTTACGCCCTCTACGTCCGTCATTACACGTGATACAAGTTTACCCGACTGTTGGTTGTCAAAAAATCGCGTTGGCAACCGAAGGATGTGTTTTTGAACATTTGATCTAAGGACTGAAATAAGGTGCTGGGCTTCAACGCTTAATATTTTTGTCAACAAAAAGGAGATGATCGCTGAAATTAAAATCGAGATCGAGATTCCAATAAGCAACAAATTCAATTTTGATAGATCGCCTTTTCCCATCACATCATCCAACAGGTATTTCGTTGACCAGGGAAGTACCAAACTGGCAAGCCTACTGATGATAATCAAAATAAATCCTACTAAAATAATTTTACGCCTTGGCCAGAGGATGGTTTTAAAAACCTTGGACATGGTTATTTTCGATTTGGGCTTAGGTTCAGACATGGGTAATTCTTATTGTTTAAGGGATTCGATTAAATGAGAGGACGAAATTAATTATTTTTTAGTCTTCGACTGGAGAAATTAACTTAGGATCGTTTAAGAATCGTTCAGAAGGAACGATCGTTATTAAATTGTTACTTTTTGAAGATCAACTCATCAAAACCTTCTTGCAACAGAATCCTGATGTAAAAAGAGAAAACGTTCCTGTGGATTTAGTAACCGCATCTGGTGGAGGACTTGACCCTCACATATCACCAGAAGCCGCGCTTGTTCAGGTTGCGCGTATTGCCAAAACCAGGAATATCGGGGGAAACAAATTGATTCAATTAGTAAATCAACAAATCGAAAAACCTTTTTTAGGAATTCTTGGCACAAGTACAGTCAATGTTTTAAGACTTAATATTGCATTGGATAAACTTAAATAACATGAAAAGGATTATAACGCTTTTTGTCATCATTCTAGTAAGTGGAGTTTTGAAAGCGCAGGTGGTCAATACGGGCATCATGGATACTGCTGATTTCGCCTATCAGGGTAAAGTGACAGTGGGTGGCTACATTGACGCGTACTATGGATATGATTTTAACAAACCCTCTACGGGTGAACGACCTTATTTTGTGTCGATGGCACGCCAAAACGAAATGACAATTAATCTTGCCTATGTAGATGTGAAGTACAGTTCTTCTCGTTTGCGTGCGCGGTTTGTACCTGGTTTTGGTTCGTATGTCAACGCCAACTACGCTGCTGAGCCTGGCTCTTTTAAAAATATTATTGAGGGAAGTGTGGGTGTCAAAATTTTTCCCAATAAGAATTTTTGGTTAGATGCTGGCGTACTCGGTTCTCCCTTCACAAACGAGAGTGCAATCTCTAAGGATCATTTGATGTATACGCGTTCGTTCGCACCCGAGTATGTTCCCTATTATTTATCAGGTGTGAAACTTTCTATGCCTGTAAACAATAAAATAAATTTCTATTTCTATTTATTAAATGGTTGGCAACAAATCGTTGATCAAAACCAGGGAAAATCCGTTGGTACACAGTTTGAGTACAGGCCAAATAATTACTGGTTAGTCAATTGGAATACGTATGTAGGCGATGAGCGCTCAATCACCGCTCCCCAAAACAGGATGCGTTATTTTTCGGATGTTTATTTTATTTATACAAAAGGTAAGTTATCAGCCACTGGTTGTTTGTATGCAGGAATTCAAGAAAGAGAGAATACAAACAATACGAAGCAATCCGACAAATGGTGGCAAGCGAATTTGATTGGCCGTTATAGCTTTACGGATAAGGTTTCGCTCTCTGGCCGTATTGAATATTTCAGTGATCCAAAAAGCGTTCATATCACACCGGTCACGAATGTGTCAGGATTTAACTCCTACAGCACTGGCCTGTGTCTTAATCTTCATATTGCCCCTAACATCATGGCCAGGTTTGAAGGAAGGACTTTCTTTTCTGAAAAGGAGGTTTATCAGAAGGATAGCAACCCTTCCAAATCAAGTAACTTACTCATCTCCAATTTGACCATCTGGTTTTAAATGAACGAAAAAGAGCAATCGGTAGAATATTTTTTCAACCTCATCAAGAAATCGAAGCGGGGAAAGCTGTAGGACTTGGATTTTAATACACTGAATAAATTTAAAAAGACCATCCACCTTTCGGATGGTCTTTTTTTTGACTTGCTCTATTTTCTCTCAAATAGATAGTCGATCTCTTTTCCTCCTCCAGATATCTTAGCATTCAGTTTATTGCCATTCAGTTGATACGTGATCTTTTTGGGAAAGTCATGTTCAGGATTTTCGCACACAAAGCCTACGTCAGTTATTTGTGTTAGCTTGAAGTAAACTGGTTTTTCATTTTCCTGTGCATCGACAACATAGTAGAGGTTGTCATCTTTAATGATGATCCCCAGCTTTTCGATAAAGGTTGTGTCTTTACCTTGCAAGTTTACACCAAACCCGCGCACCTCATTAGTAGATACTTGCTCCCAACGCTCATGTCCCGAATGGCCTGGCTTAGCATTGGTTCTGTCCCAAGTGCCTGCAAGCCAGCTAAGCTTTTTGAAATTTTCGTTCGTTTGATGAGAAATTGTTTGGCTAACCGCATGATTTACAAACGCCATCAAAATAAGTAGGAGATGGATTTTTTTCATAATGATTTTAAACACGATTATATTTCCTAAACCAACTTTGAATGGTCATTTGCATTACGCCAAAGAAAGCTTCTTTGAAAATTCCGGGTGACATTTTAGACTGGCCGCGCGTGCGTTCAGTAAAAATAATTGGAATTTCTAGAAGTTTAAATCCGTACTTCCACGTAAGGAATTTCATTTCAATTTGAAAGGCATAGCCAACAAACCTAATTTCATCTAACAAAAGCGTTTCCAAAACTTTTCTGCGGTAGCAAACAAAACCTGCGGTAGTATCCTGTATGGGCATGCGTGTTATAAAACGAACATAGGCGCTTGCACAATAGGAAAGTAGCACACGCCCCATGGGCCAGTTCACCACGTTTACTCCTGTTACATACCGTGAGCCGATGCATAAATCTTGCTCGTCATCTGCGCAAGATTTGTAAAGACGAATAAGGTCTTTTGGATCATGTGAAAAATCAGCATCCATTTCCAGGACAAACTCATAGCCGTTTTGGAGCGCATACTTAAAACCCTCAATGTAAGCAGTACCCAGTCCTAATTTGCCTTGACGTTGTATAAGGTGAAGTTTCTTTCCTGCAAGTTTATTGAGGCTTTCCTGAAGTCCCTTAACGATTTCTGCTGTTCCATCTGGTGAACCATCATCCACAATGAGGATGTCAAAACCATTGGGCAAGGAAATTACCGCCTCGATAATGATGGCAATGTTTTCCTTTTCGTTGTAGGTGGGGATAATAACAAGGGAGTCGCTTGCGGATTTCACAGTTGGCAAAACTAAATAAAAGCACGTGATGCACCAATTTGGCAGGCTTGAAGTTTGAAGGTATTTTCGCAGCAATGAATACAAAAAACAAGTGCATTTTTCTTGACAGAGATGGTGTTTTAAATGTGGATAATCCGAATTACACCTACCGAGTTGAGGAATTTAAAATCATACCGGGTGTAATCAATACTTTAACCTTTTTAAAAAAATCTGGATTTCTCCTGATCGTGGTGACCAATCAATCGGGCATTGCCCAGGGCATTTATACACAGCAGCAAATGGACGAGTGTCATCGCTACTTTCAAAATGAATGTGGTTTCTTAATTGATCATTTTTACTTCTCTCCTTATCACCCCTCAGTAACAGCATCACTGGCACGCAAGCCCGGCACATTAATGTTTGAAAAAGCTATTGCGAAATTCAATATTGATATTCAGACCTCGTGGATGATTGGAGACCGAGGACGTGATATTATTCCGGCTCGCTTGCTGGGGATAAAGACAATTCAGATTGGAAATGAAGTTGAAGAAGAAAATAAGGCGGATTATCGGGTGGAGAATTTAGTGGAGGCCCTGGAAATACTAAATAAGTAAGAACTCAAATTATCCTTCAAATTTTTAACGCCTACGGATTTCATTTAACAAACGTAGCTATAGTAGCCACAATTTTCAAATGAACACTTTACTGTTCAACTTCCATCAAAAATGACAAGGTGTTGTGAAAACTCTTCCCTCACAAAAGAAATCTTTCTAAGAGCATCTCTAATTTGGCACTAGGTATAACATCCCGAGCACCCTTGTAATTTGCGCCCTCGTAATTTTGAGATCACAACTTATAAGTTAGACAGAATATGCTTTTTGTTTGTCGCAGTGCTGATTTATATCAGGTTCAGTTAAGGCCTGGCTCACTAATATTGATCCTTGAAAAGTGAGGAGCCAAAGACAATTATAATGAACATGGAATACCCAACAAAATTATTCTACTTCCTTATATTTATTACTACAGCATGTAATAATGAAAACAAACTCAATCACACGGCAGAAATAAATGAAGCTGCTCTTAGCACAGCAATTAATAAAACATTTTCAGGGGCTGTTCCATTTAGCGAATACACAGACTCCCTTCTGTTTTTTTTGTATGCGGTACATAAAATTTCTCCCGACAAAATTTTATTGGGGCAATCCACTTGTGTGGATGATGTACTCAATACAAAAAGTCCTTTTGCGAACCATATTGTTAAGGGGCCCTATAATTTTGGGGGGTTGGGAGGGTTGCCGTTCACCGGTGTCACAGGATTAAATGCATTTGCACATCACGTTCCCGACAGTGGCGCTGCCATATTATTTGTTGGTCCGCACATCGGCTTCTCACAAAAAGAGGGCTGGGGCAAAATAGAGAGAGAAGGGCAAAATCACTCAACTGCATGCTGTGGGGCACTGGCGGGCGCCTTGACAAAACTTCAAAAGTCAGGGGCAATAGTTAAGAAAGCCGCGCAGGAACCAGACTATCAGGCAGAGATGATTGAGCAATTAGCGCTGCGTCATAAATATGAAATACTTGATTCAAAGGAGCCGCTTGTCACCCTGACAAAGTTAGTTTACAAAGAGGCGGAGCAGCGAATTCAAAACCTACCAAGAGAAGGAGCAAAATTTAAATATATCATTATGATAGTAGCAGTTATCATTAATACCGATCACAAAAATCAGGACTACATTTGGGTAGATCATATGTCCATTTACGATTTAGAGAAAGAACAATACCTCAAGATCATGGAAAAATAACTCATACCATGAAAAATATCGGTAAGGCAACATTGTCAATTGTTATGGCTGTTATGCTTTCGTGTTCACAAAATTCTCAACATACACCTGAAAGAAATTTTTATTTTGAAATGAGAACTTATCAAAACAATAAATTTTCTAATGAGCTGGCCGCTTTTTTAAAAAACAATATTCCTCAACAAAAATATGCAATAACCAATCAGTCGGGACTTGCGTGGCCCTACTATGCGACACTGGATCTGAATGAAACAATTGCTCTGGACAGTCTGATGCCGCCACATTGGTATGTGCATAAAATGGTCCTCAAGAATTTGAATACTGCATTAAAAGTTGATGATCACATGGTTTGGATTGATATAATGCCGCATCCGGATACAATCCCGAACTACCGTGTAGAAATTTATGAAATGGATTCTACTGGGTTAACGTTTTCAGCAAGTTCAGGCATCCATTTTATTGATTCTACAAAATTTTCCTCCACCTCAACTTTATCTGATTATTACTTAAAATCGATTATCCGATATTCATTTAAGTAGTTTCAGCACCGCGCTTCTACCTTTTTTAGCTCACCAGGATACCGCAATCATTTTGTTTTCTATTCAGTGAATCAATTTCTGCGGCTATGATGCTCGTCACTAATAATATTGATTTCAATCATAGTAATGCCTGATAACAATCAGATTTCCTTTCGGCATTGGATAATACCTTTCCGCTCTATTAAAAAATAGAAAGAAAAATTAGAAGAAAAAAAACGATTTATTAAACAATTAAATAACAGTACTATGAAAACGGTAAAATTAATTCCAATTCTAACACTACTCTTCACGATGATATTTGTAGTGAGATGTTCAGATGATGCACCCGCCCCGCTGGTAAAAATTTCAGGTAAGGTCACCTTTACAAACGCGGTCGGCCAGACTGCCAATGCTGCAGGAGCAGTAGTTTATTTAGCGAAAAGCGCAGTGGCAACAACAACTTATGATCAAACAGCCATTGCAGATGCAACTGGAGCCTACTCTTTCTCAAATCTTTCTGCCGATAACTATTATGTGAACGCAACCTATAAGACGGATAACAAAAATTTAACTGCAAGATTGGACGGAATGAGCTTTACTACTGCAGCGGGAGCGATCGTTGCAGTGTCTAATGTTGATGTATCTCAAGACTTGATATTGGTTTCCATAGGGCAATCTGGATCAACCATTGAAGCCTTGGTTTCAAACTACGCCTGGACAGGTTCTGCTTTTGCTAACACTGGCGCCTGGGCTTTTGATGCCGCTCACAGCCCTTTGCAATTCGAATTTCCTTATCGTGGCAATGAGGCTGACTTTTCCGGAGGGTTTTCACAGATAAACAAGTTTGTTGTAAACTTTGACCCCACTAATCTTGCCTCAAGCACAATAAATGTTGAAGTAGATCTAGCCAGTATTAATACCAGAACTCCTGGTGGAAGAGATAACCGCAGCACAGTTGCTGATAACCCTTCTTTTAACCCTCTTACTCAATTTACCGAATTAGGATGTATTGCAGGTACCTTTGGCATTACTGCCGATAACGCAGTTCCATCAGAAGCGGCACCGCAAGCGATTACTATAGATACTGATCGCTATGCAAAATTCGCCAGTACATCCATTGCAAAATACGGTGATGGTTACGTGGCAAAGGGGAATTTGATATTCCGCGGCTTCACGGTTCCAATTGAATTAACATTCAAAGTTGTTCCCGCCTGGCTTGACGCAAGCAATAACAGAAAGTATTCAGGTTTTGAAGGGAAGTTTACGATGGCACCTAAAAAGGATTTTGGAATTACTTCCACCAGCGTGAATGATGCCATTCTGAAAATTCAAGCCAGTATTGTCTTGTACAAGCAAATGTAAAACTATCACATAGTAAGGGGGCTTGGCTAGCCCCCTTCTCATTACTAAGTAGAATCCATGGCAACCTTTATTCATATGAAACGCCTCAGTACCGTTATCCTTTTCACTATAATGACTGGATGCACGTATTACGAAAATGAGTCGATAAAATATCCTAAGCCAGAAGTTCCAAACGCAACAACAACTCTTGAGGTTTCGTATGTCACTACCTCACCAAATAAAATTAATTCCAGCTATTGGAAAACAGCCGACTACCTTCCAGTAACGGCACAAGATCAGATTACAGGACAGGTATCGGCCGATAATGGTTTATTTAATACGAGCGGAACATTCAATGGACTTCTTGATTTTAATCTTGGAGAAGATCCCAAAATTTTACTTAAGGCTGCCTATTCTAAAGATAGCTTGTACATCCTTGTCACTTGGAAAGATGGACGGTATAATGCTTCAGAGGGAAACTGGTTTTACAATGGACCAACAGATCCTAAAAAGCCAGGTTCAACATCGGGTTGGACATCGCAACAAAGCACTGACAATCTTAGTCTTTCTTTTATTATGGGCTCAGGAAAAAGCGATATCTGGAATTGGTCACTTGCTTTGTCCGAACCACTTGGCTACGCCATCGATAAGATCGACAATGGAAGTGGGGCAATTGTGGATGCTGGAAATAAGACCTATACCAGAAACGCAATTGGTGATAACAGAAGTGGTCCACAATTCGATTGGAACGGTGTTCAGCAAGAACTAAAAAGAAAGCCAGGAGGCTTCACCATTCTTGATCCAGGCTACTACTTATTAAACAAAAAGAATTTCAGTGGAGCTGTGGTTAAGGGTGAAGCTATCTATCAAGTTGAATGTGCAGGCTGTCATGGCGCTACTGGTGATGGAGAAGGATTAATAAATCCTGTTGGAATAAAACTTAATAAACCCGGACAATTTAATCGATTGACAAGGCAGGCGTTGGATAATTTTGCTTCCAATACCGGACTGCACGAAGGTGCAGTGCATTATCCAATCACTGATGCCGATCGGGAGGATTTGTTTGCAAGATTGCGTGGGTTCAGCGGAATACCCGGATACTATCTGCAAAACCCAAGCGGAAGTAATTCAGACATTCATGCAGTATCAAATGTTCAATTAGCAAAAATTGATGGAACCAATAGTAAAGGTTATTCATTGCTTTTGATCCGTGCTTTGAACACTGGAAATGCAGATGATATTGTCTTTAATCCATCCATCCAACCCGCGCATGATTTCACCATTAGCGTAATGGACAACGATGTTATTAATCGGATTGGATCGATTGCTAAACAACTAACCTTCAAACCCAAACAATAATGAAACTGAAGGAACTTATTCACCTCATTCTCGTGGCTATGGTGGTATCATGTGTGGTGGCCTCCTGCACCTATGAAGAAATAAAACCGCAAAAGGTTGACGTTCCCGACTCTGTAAAATTCTCACTTAATATCATTCCCATATTTAATACTTCTTGTAATACTACCGGGTGTCACAACAAGGGAGGAATTCCTCCGGATCTCTCACCGGAAAATGCTTACACAAGCCTAAGTTTCTTCGGTTACTTGGATACGGATATTCCGGAGTCAAGCATTATCTATGAAAAAATTGCAACGGGCAGCATGAAAAATAATGCAACGGATCAGGATAGATCCCTAATTCTTAAATGGATTAAACAAGGAGCACAAGACAATTAAATCGCTTTCGATCATGAAAAAAAATTGTTCAACAAAAAATTTACTTAGCAGATGTTCAGGGATTCTTCTCCTGGTGCTGGCGCTAAGCCTCTGTGGCACACCGCTCTTTGCGCAAGAAGGAGACTCGATCAAAACTAAAGTAAGCGCAAGTAAGAAGCCCGCTAAGCCGGCTTTCGAAAGTCCTCAACTCATGGATGAGCAGTCCGTGGTTGTTCCTTCTGCGAAGACACTTGAATTTAATATGCAGCATAGGTTTGGGTTAGTCAACAATGGTATAAAAGATTTATATGGACTTTATGCACCAGGTGCCAACATCCGTTTCAACTTTAGCTATACACCTATTAATAACCTCTCCCTAGGCTTTGGTTATGCTAAGTACAAGCAGTATTTAGATTTTAATGTGAAGTATGCTATCGTCAAGCAACGGAAAGACTGGAGCATTCCTGTAAGTGTTACATACTTTGGTGACTTGGCATTTGATAATCGGGAGAATATCTATGACAAAACCGTACATCGTATATCCTACTATCACGAGCTAATTATAGCTACGCGGCTATCCGATAAAATCTCTCTTCAGCTAACGCCAAGTTTCAGTCATTTCAATGCTATAGACTCGCTATTTAGCCATGATATGATTGCAATTGGTCTCTCAGGCCGGTTCAAGATTTCTGATCAATCATCGCTTGTAATCAACTACACACAACAACTGACAGATCATAAAAATCCCAATTTCAAACTTAAGCCAGGGTTTACATTTGGATGGGAGATTGCCACCAGCGGCCACGCCTTTCAAATTTTCGCAACTACGTTTCAGGGCATCATTCCACAGGAAAATATCGCTTTTAATCAAAATGATTTTACCAAAGGAGAATTTCTGATTGGCTTTAACATCACCAGGTTATGGAATTTCTAAAAATATTTCCAACGGTCATGAAAAAGCAAAACAGAAAATCATTTTTAATCTCTGGCTTAAGCCTGGCAGCAATAGCAACCTTCTTTAAATGGGGAAGTCAACCGGAAAAGAAGAGCACAGTGAAATTCTTAACGCAGGAGGGCAAGCTTGTTGAGATCGATGTAGATAAGTTGCCTGCTGCTAAACGCACAGCTTCAAAAGCGGACGTACAAAATTGGATAAAGAAATAAATTGATATGCGTGAGTTACCTGAAATCATTCCCAAAGGTCAAATTCCAAGAAGAAATTTTATCAAGGGCATATTGTTGGCGGGGATTGCATCGGGTTGCTCTTCCAAGGATCCCTTTACTGCTGCAGCTAGGAAAGAAGAAGTACATGCCTCGGGTGAAATGGTTCAACTCCTGTCTACAACGGGAGAGGTGATAGAAGTAGACAAGGCTTATCTGAAACCCCTGGAAGAAATACCCTCTATTTCACACATGGCGGAGCGAATGGGAATTGAGGGAAAGAAATTTGTTATGGTGATAGATCTTTCCCGCTGCCGCAATCTTAAAAAATGCCAGTCGGCTTGCAACCACGCACATTTTGTGAGTGACGCTCAAAACTGGATTAAAATATATCCTATGCAGGATGCCGAGCACACAGCTCCATTTTGGCAACCCACCACGTGTATGCATTGTGATGAGCCGCCTTGTGTTAAGGTATGCCCGGTAGATGCCACTTTCAAACGTCAGGATGGTATTGTAGGAATAGATGCCGACCGTTGTATTGGCTGTCGCTTTTGTATGGCCGCCTGTCCTTACTCCACCCGCGTATTCAATTGGGATAAACCTATGCTTCCTCCGGAGGTACTTGAGATGCAGTATTCCTCCGAAACAAGCTGTCCTCCAAAAGTAGGAACCGTTTCTAAATGTGATTTCTGTCCAGACATGGTTAGAAAGGGAGAACTTCCTCATTGCGTTTCCGCCTGCCCCAACGGAGTGTTTTTCTTTGGCGACATAAACGAAGATGTTGTAACCAATGGATCGGAAACCGTTCGCTTTAGTGAATTAATCCGCGATCGTTCCGGCTACAGGTTAATGGAAGACTTGGGTACTAAACCAAGTGTATATTATTTGCCTCCGGTCGATCGCCTATTCCCATTTGAAAATGAATCAACCGCACTAGAAGGATAAAGAGTATGAGCCATCAACCAACCGCTTCATCTGATAAGATAACTTCTGACCTATTGCCTCAAAAGTTTGGTAAAGCAGGCATGATCTGGACGTCTATCCTTATTGTACTATGCCTGATAGGACTTTTCGGTTACTACCGACAGCTTACGCTAGGTTTGGCGGTAACGGGCATGCGCGATTATGCTTCATGGGGAATTTACATTTCCAATTTTGTTTTTTTTGTTGCCATTAGTTTAGTGGGCTCTCTCATCACGGCAATTTTTCGCCTTACCAATGTCGGATGGCGCACACCCCTAACGCGCATCTCCGAAATCATAGCAGTTTCGGCTATCCTGTTTGCTTCGATCATCATTATCGTTGACATGGGTCGGCCGGAGCGATTCACTCATCTATTCTTATACAGCAGATTGCAATCGCCTATTATGTGGGATGTAATCGTGATTACAACCTATCTTACATTAAGTGTTTTGCTTTTATATTTTCCGCTACTACCAGACTTGCAAATCCTCATCAAGAATAGTAAAGCGGGAAGTGGCGTTCAAAAACTTTACAAATTCATAGGGTCATTTTGGAAAGGCACCACAGCACAATTTCAGATAAGCGAAAACGCAGTAAGAATAATTTCGGTAATGATTATACCGATAGCACTAGCTATCCACACTGTGACCTCCTGGTTATTCGCTACCACGTATCGCCCCGGCTGGGACAGTACAAACTTTGGTGCCTATTTCGTTTCAGGAGCTTTTTTGGTGGGCGCGGGTGGTGTGGTTGTGGCCATGTATGTTTTTCGCAGAGCCTATAAATTAGAGGCCTACATTACCGAAAAGCATTTTGATTACATGAGCAAAATTGTGGTGATGTTAGCTTTTTTGTATTTGTATTTTAATATCAATGAATACCTGATACCTGCCTTCAAAATGAAAAAAGCAGAGGAGCACCACCTGATGAGTCTTTTTACCGGAGAATTCTCACTCTTGTTTTGGTCTGCAATAATAGTTGGGATGATTCTTCCGGTGATCGTGCTTATGTTTCCAAAGGGAAGAAAACCAATGCCCGCATTTGTGATGGGTGTCTTTGTGGTGGTCGGTGCCTGGTTTAAAAGATTTCTAATTGTTACCCCCACCATGCTTAGTCCATTTCTACCTATGTATGATGTACCCGAAAGTTATATGCATTATTGGCCCACGTGGGAAGAATGGTCTATTACTATCGGGTCATTGGCTGGCGCTTTACTAATCATCACAATCTTCGCAAGATTATTTCCTATCATCCCCATTCATGAAACGATAGAAGAAAGCCAGCACACTAAACCAAAAGAGGTATGAAACGATTTGGATGTTCATGGATCGCCTTGTTTATACTCATGCAGGTCTTGCCCGTGCAAGCCCAGGAGAAGATTGAAAAGAGCGTTATCAAAATTAGTCTAACTTATCATCAACAGAATGATGCGCTTCCTATTTTAAGAACATCTGCAAAAACCAAAAAAGGAAAGAAGTTTGAACCAGTGGAAGGGGTAGATATAAATCTTTTCCTTAATGAAGAATCCGCTAAAGGTTTTGTAGGCAGAATCACAACCAACAACAACGGCACTGGTTACTGGTTGCTGGCTGATAGATATAAGAATACGTGGAATTCCTTACCCAACATGAGGTTCATCGCTACCCTTACCGGCAACGAGCGTTTTGAGGATCAATCCGTGGAGATTGAAATAACAAAAGCACAAATTGAGTTAACGCTGAAAGAGGAAGATAGCGTTAGAACGATCCACGCAAAAGTATTGACATATAAAGATGGCAGCTCCATTGAGGTACCTGAAACCGAAATAAAGCTGGTGGTCAGACGATTATTAAGTGATTTGCCCGCGAGTGAGGAGGAATTCTATACGACCGATGGAGCCGGTGAGGTTTCCGCTGAATTTAAACTTAATATTCCTGGTGACACCAACGGTGATATTGTTATTGGCGCGAAAATTGAAGATCATGAAATGTTTGGAAGCGTGGTAACAACAAAGGTTGTAAAATGGGGATTGCCATTGGAGCCAGATAAAAGTTTCGAAAACCGAACTTTATGGGCCACCCGCGACAAAACACCTTTGTGGTTGCTCATTTTTCCTAATCTGATCATTGCCAGTGTCTGGGGTATAATCTTTTATTTGATCTATCAGATTAGCAGAATTATTAAGCTCGGCAAAACAGGAGAGAGTGTTTAGTTTAAACTTTAAATATTAACATCAGATTTATGAAAGCAAACTATTGTTCATTGGCTATTGTACTGGTAGCAAGTTCTTTTCTTTATTCTTTTACTTCTCAAACAAAACCTTGGGTTGTACCTGATAAGTTTAAAAATATGACTAACCCCGTAAAAACAGATGCTGAATCCGTAAAGGCAGGAAAGGTTTTATGGACAAAACATTGCCAATCATGTCATGGCAAAACCGGATTGGGTGATGGAACCAAAGCGGCCCAGTTAGATACTGAAGTTGGTGATTTAACAACTGAGGATGCACAAAAACAATCAGATGGTGAATTATTTTTTAAAACTCAGGAAGGCCGCGATGATATGCCATCATTCAAAAAGAAGATTGCTGATGAAGAGGAAGTATGGCAATTAGTGAACTACATTCGATCTCTGAAATCAAAATAATCAGAAAATCGTATAGGTCATTCTTTAAAAGATTTTATAGGAACTTCTTTTGCATTTTCATATCCTAGCAAGTCCATCATGCTCTTGCTGGTTTGTTCATCCGCAAATAATTCCGTCCTGATTTCACCGTCTTCATTGCGGTCGATCAAAACATGCTTAGGTGCCGGAATCAGGCAATGCTGTATACCTCCATATCCACCTAATGATTCTTGATAAGCACCTGTATGAAAGAACCCAATGTAAAGAGGTTCTTCATCCGTAATCATCGGCAAAAAAACTTCCCCGGTGTGCGCCTCTGAATTGTAGTAGTCGTGGCTGTCGCAGGTAAGGCCTCCAATGTTTACCTTGTGATAAGGGTCGTCCCATTTATTCACGGAAAGTAAAATGTATTTCTGGTTCAATCCCCACACATCCGGCAAGTGTGTGATAAACGAGCCATCGATCATATACCACAGCTCTTTATCATTTTGAAGTTTCTGGTCAACCATTGAATAGAGAACAGCACCGCTTTCGCCAACGGTGAAGCTTCCGAATTCTGTAAAGATGTTGGGCACAGGAACATTATTCTTTTCGCAAATCCATTTGATGTTCTCTACGATCTGTTCAATCATGTACTTGTAATCGAACTGAAAAGTGAGCGAAGTCTTGATCGGGAAACCACCACCAATATCTATTGAATCCAACGTATCGCAGATTTTTTTCATCTCACAATACTTGAAGATAAAACGGCTCAACTCACTCCAGTAATATGCAGTGTCTTTTATACCTGTGTTAATGAAGAAATGCAGCATCTTCAAAGACGCGTTGCTGCTAGTTTGAATTTTTTCCTTGTAAAGAGGCACAATATCACTATAGCGAATACCTAATCGTGATGTATAAAATTCAAATTTCGGTTCCTCATCAGCGGCCACGCGAATACCTACCTGGTATGGTCGGTTTACATTTTTTTCGTAGGTATCAATCTCGCTCAGGTTATCGAGCAGAGGTATACAATTGAAGCCATCGTTAAGCAATTCAGTGATATACTCTTTGTACTTCGGCATTTTAAAACCATTGCAAAGGATATAAGTTTCTTTCGTGATTTTTCCCCGCTCAAACAACGATCTTACAATTGGGATATCAAAAGCTGAAGATGTTTCGATATGGATGTCGTTATTCAATGCTTCCTCCAGCACAAAATCATAGTGCGAGGATTTGGTACAATAGCAATACGTGTATTTGCCATTGTACTTAAAGCGCTCCATGGCATTATTAAAAGTAGCTTGTGCGAACCGTATGTTTTCGCTGATTTTTGGGAGATAGGTAATCTTTAGTGGCGTGCCGTATTGTTTGATGATTTCCATCAATGGGACATCGTTAAACAGCAATTCATGGTCACGGACTTTAAACTCTTTCTGAGGGAATTCAAATGTCTGTTCAATCAGCTCGCGGTAGCTCTTCATTCATGGTAATAGTTAATCGTTATTCGTTAATAGTTGGTTATCGTTCATGGATTTTCAGCGTCATTACCTTTTCCCCTTAACGATTAACTATGAACGATTTACGCTTTTTCAAAGAAGTGCAATATTGGTATAAATTTGCCATCTTTGCAATACATTCAAAAGACATGGTTAGGTTCCCCTTCAGCTTGATTTTCGTGCCGTTGCCCAGCGGGTC
>JANOLM010000551.1:0-11019 GCA_031419815.1 Bacteroidia bacterium | reverse complement strand
TTTCACTCTAATTCAAACTCCGCTACTTCTTCATGCAATTTTAAAATTGATATAGATAATGGAGACAAGACCATTGATATGGAATAGTCTTTGGAGTGATACTTTACAGGTGAGGTTTGTAAATAGCCTTGATTTAAAACCCCACTTCCTCCATATTTTGCATTATCAGAATTAAGTACCTCTTGCCATGTTCCTCTCACTGGAACTCCGATCCGATAGTGATTTCTTGTCTCTGGCGTGAAACTGCAAACGATGATAAGCGAGTCAGCTTTCTTGTCTGATTTACGCATGAAAATCATAACACTATTTTCACGGTCAGAATAATCAATCCATTCAAACCCCTTTGCATCAAAGGAATATTGATATAGCGCAGGTTCTGATTTATAGATGGCGTTCAAGTCCTTCATCAGCGTATGCAAACCTTTGTGAAAGGTATGGTCTAGCAAGTGCCAATCAAGACTGCCATCGTGGTTCCATTCAGATGATTGCCCAAACTCACCTCCCATAAAAAGAAGTTTCGTGCCAGGATGAGTAAACATATAGCCAAACATAAGCCTGAGGTTGGCAAACTTTCGCCATTCATCTCCGGGCATTCTTCCAAGCAACGAACCTTTTCCGTGCACCACCTCATCGTGCGAAAGCGGGAGCATAAAGTTTTCTGTAAAAGCATAAATGACGCTGAACGTAATGTCATTTTGATGATACTTTCGATAGATCGGATCGTCTTTAAAGTATTTTAAGGTATCATGCATCCACCCCATCATCCATTTTTGGCCAAAGCCAAGCCCGCCCATATACGTTGGCTTTGAAACTCCCGGCCAGGCAGTGGATTCTTCTGCAATGGTGATGGTATCAGGAAAATTTCCATATACGGTTTCATTAAATTCTTTCAAGAAGTTGATTGCTTCAATATTTTCATTACCGCCATACTCATTTGGTATCCACTCTCCATCTTTGCGCGAGTAATCTAAGTAGAGCATGGACGCAACAGCATCTACACGCAATCCATCAATATGATATTGTTCCAACCAGAACAGGGCATTGCTAATCAAAAATGATCGCACCTCAGGCCTGCCATAATTATAAATGTAGCTGCTCCAGTCCGGATGAAATCCTTTGCGTGGATCGGCATGTTCGTATAAATGGGTCCCATCAAATTTGTAGAGGCCATGAGCATCGCCAGGGAAATGGGATGGAACCCAATCCAGAATCACGCCAATATCTTCCTGATGAAAAGCATCTACTAATTGCATAAACTCCTCTGGAGACCCAAAGCGACTTGTGGGAGCGAAGTAGCCCGTAAGTTGATAACCCCATGAACCAAAGAATGGATGTTCCATGATGGGAAGAAATTCAACATGTGTAAATCCTAATTCTTTTACATACTCTACCAACTCTTTCGCCATTTCACCATAACTAAGCGAGCGATTTCCACCTGCCTGTCCGGTAGGCAGGTCTTCACGTTTTCTACGCCAGCTTCCAAAATGAATTTCATAAACGGAATATGGTTTCGGTTTTCCAATAGATTTCTTACGGTCGGAAAGCCAAACAGAATCCTTCCATGTATAGGTTGGTTGCCAAACTATGGAGGCAGTCTTTGGGGAAATTTCTGCATAGAATGCAAAAGGATCGGCCTTCTCCAAATTCTCTCCCGTGTTGGAATGAATTGCATACTTGTAAACTTCACCCTTTCCTAAACCTGGAAAGAAAGCTTCCCAAATACCGGATTCATCCCAGCGAGGGTTTAATTTATGATGACCACTTTGCCAGTTATTGAAGTTGCCTATGACCGAAATGGCCCTTGCATTGGGCGCCCAAACAGCAAAGTAAGTGCCATCCTCTCCATTATGTTTGGCGGTATGCGCACCGAGCTTTTCATATAATTTAAAATGTTTGCCACTTTTAAAAAGATGAACATCAAAGTCAGTAAGTAGCGAGAAGCTGTCCATACTTTCTTTCTTTTCCTTGGCCGACTTCTTTCCCATGGTACAATTGGCGTTAAGTTAATCGTTAATGGTTCTACTTTGTCAAGTTATGTTTAATCTGCTTGCTTCAACCGCCCACCTGCTAACTATTTCTTCTGGCGTTCTTCATTTGCCAATGAAAAGCGTTGCATATGATAGTAAATTCCACGCAACGGAATTACCACCCAATCCGGTCTACCATTGAGTTCATAACCTAACTCATAAATCGCTTTCTCAATCAGAAAAGTACGAATCAACGTTTCATTCTCATCTGAAAGTTTGGTACCCATTCCAACCTTCTCCATATACGCACCCAAATAAAACCGGCTAACATAATGCTGCCATTGCTCAGCCCAAGACATAAGAAACTCGAGATCACGATCGCGATAGTTTTCATTGAGCAGAATTTTTCCAAATGCTGCATAGTGGAATGAACGCATCATACCGGCTACATCTTTTAATGGATTTTTCTTTAGTCTCCTTTCGCTGAAAGAGAGTCCCGGTTCTCCTTCAAAATCGATGATGATGAAATCTTTTCCTGTAAAGAGTACCTGACCGAGGTGGTAATCGCCATGCACCCGGGTTTTGATAGCGTTTATTCTGGTTTTGTAGATTTCACTAAAGCATTCGAGAACCTGATCTTCCAGTGCCAAAACTTTCTTTGCTAACTCCTGCGTTTCAGGATCTAATTTACTAAGTGATTGACGAAGAAGTTTGAAGCGGTCGTTAACCAATTTCCGTAAGGATGAATAAAGGGAACGTTGGTAGTTTGCCGTAAATATTTCCGGGGCAAATGAAGGACTGGATTGATCTGATGCCAACGCAAGGTGCATCTCCGCAGTTCGTTGCCCTAACCTTACTACCCGCTCATAAAATCCACGACCAATAAATTCCTGAATTAATTCGGGCGCTTCTTCAAACGTTATGGCTGCCTTATTAATAAGCTTAGGAAGTTTTTCTTTCTTTGCTTTAATAATAACCCGTTCATAAAACCGACCTACGGAATCTATAGTCATATTCCAGGCATCACCTTGGTTCTCCACCTTTTCTTGTAACAATCCAAGAACAATAACTTTATCCTCCTTGTCGCGATACTCAATACTCCCTGCAAACTTTGGTGAATTGCGGAAGCTGGTGTTCTCGGATAAAAATCTAACGATTTCAAGATCAGGATTAACTTCATTTTCCAGCTTGCGATAGAATTTGAAGAAGTACTGATCGTTATAAATAATAGCTGTGTTGCTCTGATCTGCTTTCAGAATTTTAGAATCAACCTGTTCCGTGTTCAATTTTGAATATACGCCCGAATTAAATTCAAGCACTCCCTCATCATCTTTAACTTTAACGCCCCTTGCCATGTTGGTAAAGAGAAAATCGCGGAAGGTTTTGTCATAACTACTATCAAATACAAATCCTGTTTTATCCTGAATCTCAGCCCGGCAAACTACACTTTGAGCAATGTATTCTACTTTATCAAAGAGGTTATCAGAAGGAATAAATACCATTGGAAGAAAATACAATTCGGGAAGGCGCTGAACGTAATGTACTTCCAAGATAGTTAAGAAATGAGTAGTGCCTTCCACTTTAAGCGGAATGAATTTGTGAATGCTGATTTTGCTAACTGCTCTTGCCTTGCCACCAAACCAACGGCATTTGCGCATGAAGGATTGCAATATCTTTCTTTCAAAAACTCGTATTTCATTATAGTTATTGAATATTTTTTCCCACGAGATATCAGTTTTTAAAAGCGGAAGTTCGCTGCCTCCAGAACCTTGCTCTGTTTTTTCAGAAACATCTGCCTGAAACCAAAAATATCCATAAGGCCCAATCGTGATAGAGTATTCATTTTCTTCTACACTTTTAAATCTATTCTGGCTGAATACCTCCGTGATATCGCAATCTTTGAACCCAGAAAGATCAAGTGTTGTGGCCTGTGAAAACTGAGAAAGATTGGCAACTACAATAATTCTCTGCTTATCATAACTTCTTACAAAAGACAATACTTTTGAATTGGTACTTTCTATAAATTTCATGTCGCCACGGCCAAATACATTCAACCTCTTGCGCATGGCCAATACATTCTTAATCCACCACATTAGTGACGAAGGGTTCTCTTCGTGACTGGCCACATTTACTGATTCATACCGATAGACGGGATCTGTTATGATAGGCAGATAAAGTTTCTGCGGATTGGCAACTGAGAAGCCTGCATTCAGGTTCATATTCCATTGCATGGGAGTTCGCACTCCAAACCGATCTCCAAGATAAATATTATCACCCATTCCTATTTCATCACCATAATATAAAACCGGTGTGCCCGGTAGTGAGAACAGTATCGTATATAGCAATTCAATTTTTCTACGATCATTATTAAGCAGCGGTGCCAGCCTTCTTCTAATACCAAGATTGTGTTTTGTATCAGGATCAGTGGCGTAAGCTTTGAACAAATAATCTTTTTCTTCCTCCGTTACCATTTCAAGTCCAATCTCATCGTGATTGCGAAGGAATATTGCCCACTGACTATTAGGAGGGGTCTGCGGTGTTTGCTCAATGATGTCAATAATGGGATAGCTGTCCTCCGTTCGTAACCCCAGAAACAAGCGAGGCATGAGCGGATAATTAAAATTCATGTGACACTCTTGCCCATCGCCAAAATAAGTAGCAGCATCTTCGGGCCATAAGTTCGCTTCCGCTATTAATATCCTTTCCTTATAATATTTATCGATGTGACCTCTTAACTTCCTTAAGAAAGCATGAGTCTGTGGAAGATTTTCGCAACTAGTTCCCTCCTCTTCAAAAAGAAAGGGCACGGATGGAAGACGAAACCCATCCACACCAAGCTTCATCCAAAAATCAACTACTTTTATAATCTCTAACTGAACATCCGGGCTATCAAAATTCAATTCAGGCTGGTGACGATAAAAGCGATGCCAGTAGTAAGCTTTTGCTTCCTGATCCCACGCCCAGTTAGAAGATTCCTCATCGGTGAACATAACCCTCGCCTCTTTGTACTTTTCTTGGGAATTATTCCACACATAAAAGTCTTTGAAGCGGGAACCGGTTCGGGCTTTCCGCGATTTTTGAAACCACGGATGCTGGTCAGAAGTATGATTTAGAATGAGTTCTGTAATAACTCTTATCCCTTTATTATGTGCTTCCTTTAAAAACAACTTAAAGTCCGCGAGTGTGCCATAATCAGAATGTATATCACAATAGTCGGTAACGTCAAATCCATCATCCTTTAATGGCGATGGATAAAAAGGCAAGAGCCAAAGCGTATTCACGCCAATATCCTCCAGGTAATCTAGTTTTTGGATCAGCCCTTGAAAGTCGCCAATGCCATCACCATTACTGTCGTAAAAAGCCCGGACGCTTAGCTCATAGATGATTGCATCCTTAAACCAAAGTGGATCGTGTTTCCCGTTCGCCATAATTACATATTCGACAGATGTATTTCAAGTTTAAATAAATGGAAGGGCATCTTGTTCGGATTAAGTTCCACAAAATTCCATTCCTGTGTCCATGTATAGCGCTCGTCCGTGACTACATCATGGAGTTTTACGTTAATTTTATCCGTGAGCTTCAATTTCTCTTTTGGAAGTTGCACATATCCTGATTGATTTCCTTGAGGATCAAGTGTAACGATTACTAAAAAAATATTCTTCAGGTCATCAGTGGCTTTAAGATAGGCAACCAAGTTTTGGTTTTCTATAGTACACATCTGAAAGTTCCACGTGCTCTGAAGGGCTTCATTTTCATTCCTTGTCTTATTAACAATTGAAATAATGTCGGTCATGCGATTGGTTTTTTTCCAATCATAATGGCGCACTTCAAATTTTTCAGAGTTGAAATATTCCTCTCGGCCTTCTATCGATGTGTTTTCAATAAACTCATAGGCAGGGCCATAAATGCCACAACTTGAGGAAAGCGTTGCCGCAAGCGCATATCGCAAAATGAAAATATTTTCTGATTGATTCTGAAGATGAAATGGAAGAATATCAGGTGTGTTGGGCCAGAAATTTGGACGGAAATAATTTCGTGATGCACCGTTCACCAATTCATTCATGTACTCAGTTATTTCCTGTTTCGTTACGCGCCAGGTGAAGTAAGTGTATGATTGAGTAAACCCAACTTTTCCCAGGGATGCCATTATCGTAGGCCGGGTGAATGCTTCCGATAAAAAGATAACATCAGGATTAGTCGCGTGTACCTCGGCAATTACCCATTGCCAAAATGAAATGGGTTTAGTATGAGGATTATCAATTCTAAAAATGGTAACACCTTGTTCCATCCAATATAAAAACACAGACTTCAATTCTTCCCACAAAGCATTCCAGGTTTCAGATTCAAAATTGAAGGGATAAATGTCCTGATATTTTTTTGGTGGATTCTCAGCATATTGAATTGATCCGTCTGGCCGTTGTTTAAACCATTCGGGATGTTCTTTCACATAAGGGTGATCGGGCGCACATTGAAATGCAATGTCCAAGGCAATGTCCACCCCGTGTTTCTTAGCCTCTTCAACTAATTTCTTAAAATCCTCAATAGTGCCAAGTGCAGGGAGAATTGATTTATGCCCACCTTCATCACTGCCAATGGCCCAGGGAGATCCTGGCTCACCAGGTTTTGAGCGTACATTATTATTTTTTCCTTTCCTGTTTACTTTTCCTATAGGATGAATGGGTGGAAAATAGAGAACATCAAAGCCCATTGCCGCAATGCGTGGTAGCAATCGCACGCAGTCTTTAAATGTTCCATCCTTGCCCGGCTCAAAAGAAGATGACCGCGGAAAGAATTCATACCATGTGCTGAACAGGGCTTTCTTACTTTCAACATGAACCTGATATTCGTTCTCCGCCTTCGTTTCGTTTTGGATCAATGGGTTTTCATGAACAACTTTAGAGAACGCTTCGCTTAACACAAAACGAATTGCTTCTGCATAATGCGCTTTGTCTTCAAGTTTTCGTGCGTGGCTTTTAAGAGTTGCGTTGCTATCGGAAAGGTTGTTTAAAATAATTGCCCCTTCCATTAGTTCAACATGCACATCTACTTTAGCCTCCGCTTTCTTTTTGAATCCGTCAAACCAGGTTTCAAAATGATCTATCCATGCTTTTATGGTAAAGAGATAGTGGCCTTTCTCTTCCACATAAAAAGATGCTTTCCATTCATCGTTCCAGAGTGGGAGCATTTCAACTTCTTTCCATTGGCTTGCCCCTGACTTTTTGTAAAGCACCTTTGCACGAATGTGGTCGTGACCATCGCCAAAGATTGTAGCTATTACATCCACCCTCTCACCGATGGTTCGCTTAACAGGATAAAGGCCTCCTTCAATTTGTGGTTGAATATTTTCAATAATTACGCGCGACTTTCCGTTTAACATGACAGGGTTTATTAACAGCTTATTTCAAAACAATACTTGAGTAGGCGGGCACGGTCAGTTCACCATTCTCCAGTTTTACGGAAGACCTAGAATCAAAATCAATCCCATCAAAACCCTTCAATTCGTCACTAAGATTTACCGTTACTTCTACATCTGATAAATTATGCACCACTAAAAGCTTTACGCCATTATAGGATCTGATAAAACTCACGATCTCCTGCTGCTCAATAGGTGAAAAATCAATTTCACCGAAGGTCAGCACATCGCTACTGTTGCGATATTGAATAAATTTTTTGTAAAAATTATGAAGTGAACCAGGGTCATCCTTTTGTTTGGACAAAGGCACCACTGTTTGATCCGTACTCAGCTTAGCTTCCATCCAGGCAGTTTGCCCTTTATCTTTTCCACTATAATCCCAGATAAATGGCTCACGTATGTATATGTCAGGCCCCATAATGGTTTGATAGTTCATTACCTTATCACCCAGCATTCCAATTTCTTCTCCGTAATAGAGATACGGTGTCCCGGGAAGTGTTAACAGAATTCCTGCCGCCATTTTTGATTTATCCAAGTCACCTTTCAATTCACTCAGCAGCCTGATCTGATCATGATTTTTGATAAAGGTTGCGTCCAAATAATCCTTGTTGATGGAAGCGTAATAATCGCTAATCTCTTTATACTTCTTTACAAAACCGACTGTGTCCTTTCCGGCTTGCACATCAGCCATAATCGCGTACCCAATATCAAAATTAAAAAGTGCTGGAAGTCCCTTCAAATAAGGAGCTACTTCTTTGGCTGACATCCAAACCTCACCCACCAGGTAAACATCAGGTTTTATTTTCTGCATCTCTTCGCGAAACCAAACCCAAAAGGCATAATTATCATCATTTCGGTTATCCGGAAAAATATGGCGGGCGGCATCCAATCGAAACCCATCCACACCGATTTCCTCCAACCAAAATTTAGAAATATCTACGATCTCATCTCTTACTTTTTGATTGTCAAGATTCAAATCCGGGCAAAGTCCATTGAAATATCCATAGTATTGGTCGCTGATTGTATCCCCATCAATAGGATGCCATTTTCGAAGGTTGTAAGAATCAGCCGTAAAATTTTGTTTATAAATCTGTTGTTTAATAGAATCTTTTTTTGCCCACACATAATAATCCCTGAAAGGACTATCCTTTCCTTTACTCGCCTCAATGAACCAAGGATGCTTATTACCGGTGTGATTGATTACAAAATCAGTGATGATCCGGATATTCCTTTTGTGCGCTTCCTTAACAAAAACTTTGAAGTCATCAAGAGTTCCATAGTCGGGGTCTATATTCTTATAATCAATCACGTGATATTTGTGGTAAGTGTCCGAGGGCATGATGGGCATCAGCCACAAACCACCAATACCCAGGTCTTGCAAATAATCAAGTTTGGACGTAAGGCCTTTAAAGTCCCCTTTGCCGTCACCGTTGCTATCGGCAAAAGACATAACAAACACTTCGTAGTTAACACCGTATGGCCATTTGGTAAGGTTTTTTTTATTCTCCGAACAAGCTAGAAGAAGAATTACAAACACAATGACAAGCCGTGAAAATTTTAGGTTCATTATTTAATTTTTAAGATTAAAGAACTGTAAGGTTGCATATCCAATTCAAAAGCAAATGAACTGCTAATGCCCACTTCAGTTCCACTTCGCAAAAGATCGCGTGCTATGTAGGCTTCCGATTTTTTAAGTTTGAGTTTCTCAAGAATCTCATCCGTCAATTGAATTTTAAGATGCTCCACTTTTGAATTGAATCCAGAAACGATTACCAATCGTTCATCACCCGATACGCGTACAAACGCATGGACTTTATCAGAGAAATTATTGGCCTTTCTGTTAAATTCTGTTAAATCAAAATAGTCGCCTTGGGCGATAGCCTTGTTCGCGGTGGAGAGGTTTAAAATATCGGAATATGCTTGCCGCAATTGTTTTTGCTCATCATTTAATGCACCACCATCATACTTTCCTCCGTTCATCCATTTTTGATGTTCAGGCACACCCCAGTAATCAAAAATAGTGGTACGTCCATCTTCACCACCAAAGCCTTCTGCACCAGCACCGGGTTCTCCTACCTCCTGACCAAAGTAAATCATCACCGGACCTTTATCTATCGTAGCGGAAATCACCATAGCCGGCAGGGCTTTCCAGGCGTCACCTGCAAAAAATGGAGACGCGATACGCTGCTCATCATGATTCTCTAAAAAATGTACCATGCTGTTGTTGATGCCACTTAAACTTTCTTGTATTTTGGAAATACTTTCCGTTTGTGACTTTTGATTGATCAGCAATCTCAACGTATCGTAGAGTTGCACTTTGTCATACAAAAAATCAAAGCGTCCGATATCAAGGTAATTCTTGTATTGAGCTGGGTTGTAAATTTCGGCAATGAAAATTACTTCAGGGTTCACCGCTTTTACTTGCGGAATCGCCCAGTGCCAAAATTCGGCAGGCACCATTTCAGCCATGTCGCAGCGAAATCCATCTACTTTCTTATTTGCCCAATAGATTAGTATGTCGCGCATTTTCTCCCATGTATTGGGCACAGGGTCAAAGTAATTCTTGCGCTCTTGTTGAATGTCAATGCCATAGTTAAGCTTCACAGTTTCAAACCATTCGTTGATACCTGGTGAAGCTGTAAACTGATCGTTACCCGTAACTTTTGCAGGTGTCTCTTCATACTTACTATTCTTGGTGGGAAATGAAGTTGAACTTAACGAGTTATAACCTCTTGGAGGTTGAAATGATTGACCCGGTAAATAGTAAAAGTTATTGCTGGGTTTAAATGAAACAGTGATGTCATCATCTTCACCTAAATCCTTTACATTCTCAGGTTTTGCATCACTGTGATAGGCACGGGCCACGTGGTTTGGAATAAAGTCTATAATGATTTTTAAACCTTGGTCATGGGTACGTTGCACCAAAGATTCAAATTCATTCATCCGGTTCTTTACATCTACCGCCAAATCAGGATTGACATCATAATAATCTTTGATGGCATAAGGTGAGCCCGCTCTGCCTTTCACTACATCGGCATCGTCAAGTGGTATTCCGTAACCAGTATAATCGGTGAGCAAAGCATGCTCAATTACACCTGTGTACCAAATATGTGTTGCACCTAATTCACTGATTCCTTTTAGAGCAGCCTCATTGATATCGTTGAATTTCCCAACACCATTTTCCTCGAGAGTTCCATAGGGTTTATTGGTATTTTTTTGATTCCCGAAAAGGCGGGTCATGATTTGGTAAATAATAATTTTACTTCCGGAGGCTGTAGCCATAAGCGGGGTTTCTGGAATCTTTGTTTTGGGGGCAGAGCAACCTAAAACAAGTAGAAAAATAAGAGATAATACTAGCCGGTTGCTGTGCATACAATTAATCAAGATACAAGATAAAAATTCTTGTACTATATACACTAGGCAAGCAGGGTGCATTTCAAAAAGACAGGGTTTAAATTTCCGAACTAAAATTTCGCCCCGATGGGGCTATGACTTTAATGGCACGAATGTGTTTCTACCAAAATGTCGTTCCACCGGAACTCCGGAACTTTAAAGCCCCATCGGGCCCGCCTGCCGGAACGGGCAGGGCGGCATGTTGGTAGAAAAGAAATAATAGGAATCGACATAGCCCCATCGGGG
>JANOLM010000550.1:0-2555 GCA_031419815.1 Bacteroidia bacterium | reverse complement strand
TCAGGATAATCACCTTTCTTTACTAAAGCACTAATCTTCGATGAGACCGCCTCTTTATCTTCCTGATAGGTTACGCCAAACCATGTGCTACCACCAGAAATGACTTTTACCTTTCCCTCATTGCGTTTGATCATTTCATTGACAATAATTGGAATGTAAAATTCTGACTTCAGGTTTTGGTGGTTGGTTTTTAGGAATTCATCGAATAGTCGTTGAGCGAGATCAAACACATTTGGTTGAAAACCCCAAAAATTCATTGAGGTGGGTGTTTCAGGTGACAGTATAAGATCGCCCTCTTTTTCTTTTGCGATAATCTTGCCGTTTTCTTTGACTATTGTTGTGCGTTCGACTACTGTTTTTAAAAAGCCATGGTCATCGCGTTCTCCACAACCGCGGGAGACACTCCCATGTTCTGATAAAACATTTTTCAAGGTATAGCCTACCATAGCATGTGCACCCTTAGTTTCATTCGAAAAGAAATCGGCAAGAGATTGAAAAGCTTCTCTTCCATAAAAGTCATCTGCATTGATCACCGCAAAGGGTTCATGAATGACATCTTTAGCGCACAATGTAGCGTGGCCTGTGCCCCATGGTTTTATGCGTTCTGGATTTTTATATTCTGCAGGTATGAGTGTATCTAAAGATTGCACTACAAATTCAACTTCTACCTTTCCCTTTAACTTTGGTGAAAACTTTTCTTTAACAATTTCCAAAATTTCTTCACGTACAATAAAAACAACTTTGGTAAACCCCGATCGGACTGCATCGAATAAGGAATAGTCCATGATGGTTTCGCCATTTGGGCCAAAGCCATCTATTTGTTTAATTCCACCATAACGACTGCCTATACCGGCTGCCAATACCAAAAGCGTGAGTTTTTTTTGATTGCCCATTGAACTTTACTTTATTTCGCCTATTATCGAATGATTTAAACGCAAAAGTAATCTTTACCCGGTTAGTGTGGGAATCACACACCAACTTCTTTTTTAGTTAATTGCCATTTTAAGTCCTAAACTAATTTTTTTTACGCTATGAACAATCAAAAGAATTATGTCCTTCCCATGATCATAATTGGGGCGCTTTTTTTTATTTTCGGATTTGTCACGTGGGTTAACGGCACACTCATTCCCTACCTTAAAATTGCCTGTCAATTAGAAACGGATTTTCAGTCGTACCTGGTAGCTACTGCTTTTTTTATTGCCTATACGGTCATGGCTATTCCGTCTTCTTATGTGTTGCGCAAGACAGGATACAAAAGAGGGATGGCCATTGGTTTATTTATAATGGCAATAGGTGCGATCCTGTTTGTTCCGGCTGCAAATGCACGCGACTATAATTTATTTCTCGTTGGGTTATTCATCATAGGCACAGGCCTGGCGTTGTTGCAGACTGCCTCTAACCCATACGTGTCAATCATAGGCCCCATTGAAAGCGCGGCTACAAGAATAAGTATCATGGGCATTTGTAATAAAGTTGCCGGAATACTCGCAGGATTAATTTTTGGTTACATCGCCTTAAATGATGCAGATATTTTGGAGAAGAGTCTTCTGACCATGGATGCCGCCACGAAGGAAAGTACATTGAATGAATTGGCAAGCCGTGTGATTGTGCCATACATGATTATAGCCGGAGTTTTGGTGGTACTGGCTATTGCCATTCTCTTTTCAGGGCTTCCAGATATACAGGAGGAAGGTGAAGATGAGAATATAAAATCAGCAGGGGTGCGCAAGACCAGTGTACTTCAATATCCACACCTCGTGCTTGGCGTGGTTGCACTTTTTCTATACGTAGGGGTTGAAGTAATGGCGGGGGATACAATTATCAGTTATGGTAAATCATTAGGTATTGAGCTTTCAACGGCAAGGTTTTTCACTCAGCTTACATTGGCATTTATGCTGATAGGTTATATAGCGGGCATCATCGCCATTCCAAAATATATTTCTCAGGCAACAGCACTGCGCATTTGTTCGGTGCTCGGTGTAATATTCACAATCTTAGCTGTGGTTACAACTGGCTTTACGTCAGTCGCTTTTATTGCCATGTTAGGTATCGCCAATTCTTTAATGTGGCCTGCCATTTTCCCATTGGCTATTGATGGTTTGGGAAAATTTACCAAGATCGGTTCGGCCCTACTCATTATGGCCATTGCAGGCGGTGCCATTATGCCTTTGCTTTACAGTAAGCTTTCAGAAGGGTGGGGTACACAAGACGCATATTTGTTGATGGTGCCCTGCTATCTGTTCATTTTATATTTTGCTACAAAAGGGTACAAGATGGGGAAGGGTATTGCGTAAGCACTAACAAATTTTAAAAATGAAACCATTAAAAAGCACACTTATTTTAATTGGTATACTGAGTACCTCCTTTTATACTAACGGACAGTATTATCAAACTCGGGACTTCACCGCTGAAAACCTTTTTACGGGAAATATTGAAGGCCCCAATGTAGATAAGAAAGGAAATCTCTATGTCGTTAATTTTCAAAAAGACGGAACGATTGGTGTGGTGAATAAGAGGGGGAAGGTAAAATTGTTTGTTACGCTGCCCGAGGGAAG
>JANOLM010000549.1:0-2893 GCA_031419815.1 Bacteroidia bacterium | reverse complement strand
CAGGCGGAAGAACCGGTGGCAGGACTAAAGATGACATGGTGAAGGGTAATGATATCTATCAACATCTGGGCCTCTTCATCGCAGTAGGAGAAGAAGCTTCAAAAATTGTGGAAGCTTTTATTGAAGGCATTCGAAAACATAAAATTGATCGGGTGTTGTCACTCACCTACATTGGTGAAGATGATAACCGCACAAAAAATCTCGTAGTAGCATCGAAAACAACTTTCGAGGGTAAAATATGGGATTATCAGTTGACGATCACGGATGCTGATTCAGAAAATCAAACAGATGGCGGTAAGGCACTTCAGATATTTTGGAATAAATCAAGTTCCGTGGAAGGCATCGCCATCATCAAACCTTACAACTGCGATCGCAAGAAGAATGCAGATTCAAAGGATGCTGTTTTTAGAATTGATTATAGTGAAATCAGTGATTTGGGATATGATGCACAAATGGAAGTGCGGATAGCTGGACTTCCGTTAGCTAACCCATTGACTGATCCTTATTCAATCAGTACACTCAGAATGTTTGTTGGCAAAAAAGGAGATGTAGTAGACGTTTATGGAAACAGTAATCACCCAAACGCATTGCTGTTCTCTAGTACAGGTGGTTTTAATTGGGCCTTTGTAGCTTCTGGCAATGAAACAAAAGATACGGGTGTGGCTGAAGTAGGATTGCCACCCAGCAAACTTAACAGCAGCGATCGCAAAGTATTGTTGAAAGATTATTCTATCAAGACCGTTTTCACTAACGAAATCAATACAGCCTGGCCAGGTATTGATCCAACACTTCTTGAAACGTATTTGTCCAATACAGCAGCTCCAGGTTATTTCAGCAAAGCCAAAGGATTTCTTTCAGGAGGGGTATCGCCCGGTGTTGAATGGGATGTGTTGAAAGCGCGCTTGGATGCATTGAGTCCTTATAATCCAAAACAAGTGAGTGAACTTGTGGTAGGGTTTAAGTAAGTAGTATTTTTAAAGTAGATTTTATAAAACCTCTGGCGAAAGCTGGAGGTTTTTTAGTATCTACTAAGCAGGTATTAATAGGCTATAGCTTTATTTTATAGAATTCGTCAGGCAAGTAAACAGGTAGAGATTGATGCTTGTGTTTATAATCCTTTATGTTTCTTGTTATAAAATAATCAGCCTTGGCATGAAGCGCGGTAAAGTATTTCAGGGCGTCTTCTTTATCCTTAAAAGACGATTTCAGGGCAAGTAAAACTGCAGCCTTGTCTGCATCCACAACTTCACATGTGCCAATGAAATCAGACAATCGTTGCGAGACATCTTTGATTTTATAGATGTCAAATGAGAGATAGAATAAGTTTGCAAGGCTGCTTTCTGAAATTAGCAATCGAACTTCATCACTCGATGCCAGTTGAAGCAATTTTACAGATGATTCGAAATGCGGCTCTCTCTTTGAAATGATATCAAAAGCAACATCAGTATCTAAAAAAACATCAGGCGTACTTCCGTGCAACATGTTTTTCTATTAGAGATTTGTCATCCAGAGTTTTTACTGACTTTGATAATTCAAGCGTTTTGAGTAATCGTTCAGCCGACCGTTGCTGTTCGGACTTAATACCCATAGATTCAGTTTTTTCAAATAACTCTTCAAATATTTGTGATATGGACTTGCCTGTTTACTAAAATGAATAACCAATGGAACGATGTCACCAAACTTGTCCAAACTGAATTTAAATCGCTGCATGAACAAAATGTAATTTTGAAATACACCCGCGAAAGCTGGAGGTTTTTTATTTAATCGTAAATTCGCAAATCCACTAAAATGAATTTGCCATGAAAAATGCAATTAGCTGGTTTGAAATACCTGTTTCGAATTTGACCAGAGCTGAAAATTTCTACGAGACGATTTTGGGAATCACCTTTGTCAAGATGGATTTGCCCAACATAAAAATGCGAATATTTCCAATTGATGATCCTACGGGAATTGGCGGTTCGCTTTGTGACAGCGGTGGCTTTCATAAACCCTCCTCTACGGAGGGCCCGTTGATTTACCTAAATGGCAATCCAGACGTTCAACTTATTTTAGATAAAGTGGAAAGTGCCGGAGGGAAAGTCCTGGTACCAAAAACCCAAATCTCAAAAGAGTTCGGCTACATGGCCGTTATACTCGATACCGAAGGCAATCGCATTGCATTCCATTCTATTTCTCCAGGCTAATCTGCTTTTTTATAGATTTATGCGAACGGATTGACTTGCATCCAATTCAATTCTATAGGTAGTAAACTTGCACACTTTAAAATTTTTCCATGCAGTCATCCTTCAATATTACCGTTGGCATCATTAGCATCACTGTTTTGGCAAGTTGGTACACCTTTAGTAAGCCGGATATTTTAAAACGGTTTATGATGAATCCTTACCGGATTGATAAGCATCATGAATATTATCGCTTCATCACTTCCGGACTTATTCACGCTAACTTCTCACACTTATTGTGGAACATGTTTTCACTTTATTTTTTTGGAAATATTGTGGAGCAATACTTCGCGTTTATTTTTGGTAGCCCAGGCCCTTATTATTTTATAGCCTTTTATATCCTTGCCATTATTGTATCGGATTTGCCTACGTATTTTAAAAACCGTAATAACCCTGGTTATAATTCATTGGGCGCCTCGGGTGGAGTTGCTGCTGTTATTTTTGCGTCCGTTATTTTTCAGCCCGTTGAGAAGATCTGTTTTTATTTTGTGATCTGTCCTCCCGGCTTCATCCTGGCAATAGTCTTCCTAATCTGGTCCTACTACAATGGCAGGAAGGCAAATGACAATATCAACCACGATGCTCACTTATACGGTGCCTTGTTTGGATTTTTATTTTGTGCTGTGCTCTATCCCTCTTCCATTCCTAATTTCTTTGAGCAAATTATGCAATGG
>JANOLM010000548.1:0-3670 GCA_031419815.1 Bacteroidia bacterium | reverse complement strand
AACGATTAACTTTTTTTCTCCCTAACACTCCAACCCAAGCATCCTACAACAACCAAAATTAAAACCCAACTGGAAGCCATCGTTATTTTATCCCCAATGATATAGGGCTTTGGTTCAAACTTAAATTCGATCACATGTTTGCCCGCTGCAACTTCAAGAGCACGTAAAACATAGTCGACCCGAAGGATAGGAACTTCTTTTCCATCAATGAGCGCATGCCAGCCCTTAGGGTAATAAATTTCTGAAAAAACCGCCAGACTATTGACCAATGATTCCGATTCATACTTTAAAGAGGAAGGTGAAGATTCTGTCAACTTGATTTTACTTAGGCTATCAAATTCAAAGTTTTGAATTATGAACTTTGAACTATCCATAACAGCAACTTCCTTTGTATTTACTTCTGTTATTTTCTTTAGTTCCTCGTAAGGAGATTTGACTTTTACGATGTCTTTTACAAACCAACCGTTACCATTGGCTTCTTCATTTGGAATAATATTATTGAGCTCAGGACCAAACACGAGATACTTCGCATTGAGCATATTCATCACCTCATACTTTGTAAAATCCAAATTACCTGCTTGTACATCGCTGATCAATTCATTGGTTTCATTAAACAGACATGAGTCATACAAATCCTGATATCGTCTGAGTTTGGCACCATGATAGCCGCCCAGCGAGTTGTGGTAATAGGAAGTCCGAGCTTCAGTCCAGGAAGATTGCAGGTCAAGATTATAAACCCGGTAATTGCTCTTGTCTTTCAAAATTTCTCCGTCAGCTGCCGTTGCTGCAAAAAATGAATTGTCACGTCTCCGCTGATAGTTTTCTTTCGTAAAGTATCTCTTGTCCACAACGGAGAGATCGATGGCCACCATAAAAATAAGGAAGGCGAAGAATCCAAATTCCGAAATTTTCTTGCGCACATCGAAGAACAACAAAATAAAAATGGAAAAAATAAAAGCGAGAGAGCGAAAAGCATCTTCTCGCAAAAGTCCTTTTCTATCTTCGCGTAAAGCATTCAAAAACCAAGTGGGCAATTGACTTTCAACCGGTTTTGAAAAACTACCCATTCCCGCAAAAAGTAAAAGTAAAAGGCAAGCACCTCCTGAAACAGAAAAAGCGATGATCAATTTTTTCCTGGTCTCTTTCGAAATTCCTTTCTTAAAAAATTGTTCCAACCCCAACATCCCCAATAACGGCATAGAAACAAGAATAATAACCAACGCAAAATTTACCGATCTGAATTTGTTGTACCCCGGGAAATAATCGTACATGAAATAATTAAACGAGGAGAAACTGTCGCCCCAACTTAGCATAAGGCTGAGCACACTCAGGGGCACCAGCCACCACACATACTTCTTGTCAGCAAACAAAATTCCTATTACGAAAAGAAAAACAATGATGGCTCCACTGTAATATCCTCCAATAGTTGACCCTTGAGGTCCCCAGTAGGCAGAGGTATAGTTTGCTAACTGATTGGCTAGTTGGCTATCGTTAGATTGAGACAACGCCTTGTAAGAAGCACTGTTTTCATCTTGCACAAAGGCATTCATGCTGCTGCCACCATAAAAATTTGGAACCATGAGTGTCATAGGTTCCCAAATACCATACTTATAGGCAAACGCATACTCCTTACTCAATCCATCCGCGCCTGTTGTTAGACCAGGTTTTACTAACTCCGATGGACCTCTGATGGAAAAGCGCGTGTATTCATTTATTGCCCAGAACTGTCCAAAGAAAGTTCCTGCCGCTATCAGTACAGCAGGAACAAGGATGACTAGCGTTTTAAAAAAACCCGAAAGTTTTTTCTCCCTGGCCGCCATGATCAATTGCATCAACCCGTATCCTGCTACCATCAAGACAAGATAGTAGGTAATCTGCAAATGATTCTCCCGCAAGTGAAGCGCAAGACCTGCGGCCGTAACACCAAAACCCAAAATCTTTTTTCCGCTAAAAGCTAAATGTATGCCCGCCATAACTAATGGCATAAAGGCGATAGCCCCAATCCGTGCATTATGACCAGCCGATAAACCAATAATCATATAAGAAGAAAGCCCGAAAGCAATAGCTCCGGCAATTGCCAGGTAGGGTCGAATACCAAATACCAGCAACATTATATAGTATGAAATAAAGGCAAGAAAAATATTACAAATGGGATGAGGTAAAAACAAGGAGAGGGTTTTCTTTATGGCTACCACTACGTCATCGCTCCAATCTAGATTAACAAGGTAGGCGGGCATTCCGCTAAACATATTAGGGACCCAGAGCCCTTCGTTACCTGTGGCATCGCGATAGTCACGCAATGCTTTGGCAGAACCCATGTGCTGCTGAATATCGTGCTGATCCAGTGTTTTATTTTCAAAGAATATGGGATTGAAAAAAAAGACTGTGACAAGCAAGAAGATGAGCAGGGCGAGGCTATGCGGCAGAACATCCTCTTTAAAATTGATTTTTTTCATCGATTAAAATTATGAAGGCGCAAAATAGGAAGGTTTGCTCAAACAGTAAGGGCTTTTTTGAAGTACATTCATGAAGTATTTACTTAGATTTATAGACAAACTAATAATCACCATGCAAAAAAATCTCTATCTTTTGTTATTTCTCTTTTCATTTTCCTGCACCGATTCAAAAATAAAAACGCGTAATCCGAATGCCGAACGTGAGATCCGCACTGTGCTAGACAAACAAGTTATCGCATGGAACGAAGGAAATATTGATACGTTCATGCAAAGCTACTGGCAGTCGGACTCACTTCAGTTCATCGGCACTGACATCACCAAAGGATGGAACTCCACTTTAGAGGGTTATAAAAGACGATATCCCTCTGCGGAAGCTATGGGTTCTTTGAAGTTTGAGATTCTGGAAGTGGTTTACATCTCGCCTGATGCTTACTTGGTTACGGGCAAGTATTTCCTCACGCGAACGATTGGTGATCTGAATGGCATCTTTACACTCCTCTTCAGAAACAAAGAAGGCAAATGGGTGATTGTGTATGATCATACTTCGTGATGGGAAATATGTATATCCAAGATTATCATTCATTCGTGCATGAAGGATCAGGTTCTCTGGCATTGTTTTTGGCAAAATCCTTATTGCTCCCAACACGATCTTCTCCGCCAGTTCACCTTTGCCATCATCCTGGCAAATCACACTCGCACCATCGGTAGCTAAAAAATAATGATACCAATCTTTGTCCTTCAGGTATTGCGCTCTGGAATTCTCCATTGCTTTTAAGGCTTTGGTAAAGTCACCTTTATCAAGCCAATCCTTAGCGTTTGTGTTTATGCAGTGGTGGGCCTTTGAAAAAGTATTTGTCCACCGTGACCAAACGTTGAACGAAGATAAAAACTTATAACTTACACATCACCCCACCATTGCATAAACATTTTGTTGTGTGTATGTCTCGCCATACTCCGCACTAAGCACTCTTGCACAAGCTTTGGGTGTGTGTCAGCAAGTGTGGCTTGAGCAAGTGTGCGGCTTAGTTACTCATGTCGCAATGAATCCACCGGATTAGCATGTGCAGCTTTGATCGACTGAAATCCAACCGTAAGCCAGGCGATAGCAATGGCAGATACTCCGGCACCAACAAAAATAAATTGATTGATGTCCACACGATAAGCGAATCCACTCAACCACTGAGACGCCACCCACCAACCTATCACAGTCGCAG
>JANOLM010000547.1:0-6696 GCA_031419815.1 Bacteroidia bacterium | reverse complement strand
TCTTATCTATACGGCATTTCAAACCGTAAGGACATTCTCAGTTTTAGAGAAGTTAAAGGAACTGGAAGCAGAGAAGAGCCGACTATTGGAATCGCAAAATGAAACCCTCGGGAGATTGGTGAAAGAGAGGACGGAAGAAATTGCCGCACAGAATGAGGAGATCATGTCGCAAAACGAGGAGATAATCACGCACAATGAAGCGCTTTCATTTCAACGGGATGAAATCACGGAGCATCGTAATCAGTTGGATGCCCAAAATAAGGCGTTAAGAGATGCTCAAAAGCTTATCGGAAATCAAAATGAAATAATCAAACAAAACAATGTGATGCTTTCACAAGAAGTGCAGCATCAAACAGAAAGTTTGATAAAGGCCAACAAAGAACTGGCACAAAACATTAGCCAGTTAGAGCAATTTACATATATTGTTTCGCATAACCTCCGTGCACCCGTTGCCAGAATTTTAGGGTTAGGATCAATTCTTGACAATGCAAAGACCGATGATGAGGCAAAGCAAATCGTAAATTTTTTGGTAAAAACGTCTCAAGAATTGGATGGGGTTTTGAATGATTTGAATTTGACGATACAAATCAAAAGGATGGTAAACGAAAGACTTCAGCCTGTTGATTTGGCCACCACCTTACATAAAATTAAAAATATGTTGCAGCCCGAGCTCGTGAAGAGTGAGGCTATTATTTTACATGAAAACTTTAAGGCATTGCAGCTAAATACAATATCGGCTTACATGGAAAGTATTTTGTATAATTTGATTAGTAATGCAATCAAGTATCGCGACCCTGACCGTAAATCGGTTATTGAATTACGTTCTGAGTATGAAGGAGAATATTTGAAAATTCAGGTTCAGGACAATGGGTTAGGTATTGATTTAGGAAAACATGGGACCAGTTTGTTCAACCTTTACAAACGATTTCATTTTCATATTGAAGGAAAAGGACTGGGTCTTTATTTAGTGAAAACTCAAATCAATCTTTTGGGCGGTGAGATTTTCGTGGAGAGTAAAGTTAACGAAGGCACGCTTTTTACAGTACTCATTAAGCGCAATAATATTTCCTAGATTTAAAGAATGGGTAATTCAGCTATTTCAAATTAAAAAAAATGAAAAATATTTTCTGCTCTTTTCTTTTGTTGACAAGCTTTATTGTTAACGGTCAACTTCTACGAGTAGGAGTTGCAGGTCTCAGTCACGATCATGCCCACGGGTTGATGCAGCAATTCAAAAGAGGAGAAGTAGTCCTACTGGGTATTGCGGAAGCTGATCCTGGTCTGGTGGCTCGGTATAAGAAAACCTATCAGTTACCTGATTCTCTTTTTTATAAAAATATCTCCTCAATGTTGGAGCGTATAAAACCCGATGCCGTACTTGCTTACAACGCTATTTCAGAACACCTGGCAGTTGTTGAAGCTTGTGCGCCCAAAGGTATTTCGGTGATGGTTGAGAAGCCATTAGCCATAACGGTACAACAGGCGGAACGCATGACCGCGCTTGCCAATCAACACAAAATTCATTTGCTTACAAATTATGAAACTACGTGGTATGCAAGCAATCATCAGTTACATGACATGGTGAAAAAGCAGCATGCAATCGGAGACATCCGAAAAATGGTGGTGCATGATGGACATCAGGGGCCAAGAGAGATAGGATGCAGCGCGGAGTTCCTTGCCTGGCTTACCGATCCTGAGAAAAATGGAGGTGGTGCACTGGTGGATTTTGGTTGCTATGGGGCCAACTTGATGACGTGGCTCATGGATGGAAAACCACCGATAGCGGTAACAGCTATTACACGGCAGATCAAACCGGATGTTTATCCTAAAGTGGATGATGAAGCAACTATTCTACTCGAATATCCAGAAGCTACCGGCATTATTGAAGCATCGTGGAACTGGCCTTTTGGAATTAAAGACCTGGAGGTGTATGGCAAGACAGGTTATTTGCATTCTCTTAATAGCAAAACATTACAGCAAAGAAATAAAGATACTTACGAAAATGTTGAAGTGAAGCCACCTATCTACCAAAATAATTTAGTGTATCTGGCCGCTGTGCTACGCGGAGAGATAAAGCCAGAGAGTGATCTTTCGTCATTGAATAATAACATAATTGTGGTGAGAATTCTGGAGGCTGCCCGCAGGTCGGCAAAGGAGGGGAGAAGAATTATATTGTAACTGTGGCAAATGGATTTGTTTGAGTTTAGTTGGAGATAGAAAAATAAAAAAGTGATGTATAGATATGCAAGGGTTTATTTAGGAATGGGCTATTTCCTTTTTGGCTTGATATTATTGAGCGGGTGTTCCAAAAATTACTTTGAGGGAAAAATTTTGTATCAATACCAATACCTGGATAAGCAGGGCAAAGACATAACAACTCAAATAAAGAGGAATGAAGATGCTGAGCAGCATTATTTCATCAACGCACATAATTACAAATCCAAAAATGAAAGAGGTGAGTTGACTCAATTGTATAATGCATCTACAAATCAGTATTACTTTAATGTAGGATTGGAGCTGCAAGTTGTGGACGCTGCAAAGGAGTTTCCAAATGAGTTTCAATTTAAAGCACAACCGGAGAAGCAAACTATTCTGGGCAGACCATGCCGCTCGTTATTAATGACAAGCGAGATAGGGCCAACAACGTATTTCTACAGCAAAAAGGTAAGGGTCAATGCCGAGCCATTTTCGAAACACAGATTTGGAAACTGGAACCGTTATTTAAACGAAACGAAAGGCGCATTGCCTTTGAAGTTTGTAATGGTGTCAGAACGCTACACGTTAGTGGCTACCGCTATTCAAGTAACTCCAATGAAACTTGCAGATGATGATTTTGAAGTAAAGAAGGCGTTAGCAAAATAGTTATGCAAAAAAAAGTATTTTTTCTCTTAACCTTGATTGTCTGTTCCCTTCAGCTTCTTTCGCAAGAAATTAAGAAAGACCAGAAGGCGACTACTTCCGGTAATCCTGTTTTCCCAGGCTGGTATGCCGACCCCGAAGGTGCAATTTTCGGTAATCAGTATTGGATTTATCCAACGTATTCTGCTCCTTTTGATGAACAAGTATTTTTTGATGCTTTTTCATCTCCTGATTTGATTCATTGGACAAAGCATAATAGAATATTGGATACAACCATGGTGAAGTGGGCAAAGCGTGCAATATGGGCTCCGGCTATCATTGAAAAAGAAGACCGGTATTATTTGTTTTTTGGCGCTAATGATATTCAAAGCAATGATGAGGTTGGAGGTATTGGAGTGGCGGTATCCAACAGTCCGGAAGGCCCGTTTACAGATTATCTTCAAAAACCTTTGATCGATAAGTTTTATAATGGCGCACAACCGATTGATCAGTTTGTATTCAAAGACAATGATCAGTATTACCTTATTTATGGCGGATGGAAACATTGCAACATTGCCAAACTGAAAAACGATTTTACAGGTTTCATCCCTTTTGAAGACAGTACCACATTCAAAGAAATTACGCCCGAGAATTATGTTGAGGGTCCTTTTATGTTTAAGAGGAATGGGAAGTATTATTTCATGTGGTCGGAAGGTGGTTGGACAGGGCCTGATTATAGTGTAGCCTATGCTATTGCAGATTCTCCTTATGGCCCGTTTAAACGAGTTGGTAAAATTCTACAACAGAATTCGAAAGTGGCCACTGGTGCCGGGCATCATTCCATACTTCATCCTCCTAAAAGCGAAAGCTGGTATGTTGTGTATCATCGCAGGCCTTTAGGTGAAACCAATGGCAATGCCAGAGTTACGTGTATCGATCAATTGTATTTTGATGCCAAAGGATTTATAAAACCTGTCATAATTACAAATGAAGGAGTGGGGGAAAACTTTATCCATTAGTTGAGAATACGCGAAAGATCTTTCCATTTTCACTTTTTCTATCAGAATTCAACAACAGCTTTAATTACCCCATTCGCAGGATTTAACCAGCTTTCAAATTCACCTTTAACCTGATCAAACTTGACCCTGTGTGTGATGTATGTGGTGGGATCTACCGCTTTATTTTTAATGGCTTTAATAACGAGATCGAAATCTTCACGCGTTGCATTCCGACTACTCATTAACGTTGCCTCACGCTTGTGAAATTCAGGATGACTAAAGCTGATGGTTTCTTTTTGTAATCCCACCAATATGTAACGCCCACCATGCGCTATAAATTGAAAGCCATTGTTGATAGCTTTAAGACTACCAGTAGCATCAATCACCACCGTGGGCATATCTCCTTTGGTTATTTCTTTTAAATGTTCGGCAACATTGGAAGCAATGCCGTTGATCGTGTAGTTCACTTTTAGCTTTTCTTTACAGAAGGTAAGGCGTGCAGCATTAATATCAAGCGCAATTATCTGTGCACCGGCAAGCCTTGCAAATTCCATCGTACCCAGCCCTATCGGTCCTGCGCCCACCACCAATACATATTCACCGGGTTTCACATCTGCTCTCCGTATGGCATGCGCACCAATGGCCAGTGGTTCTACAAGTGATAGAGCATCCAGGCTCAACCCATCTCCATGCACCAATGAATACGAAGGCACGGTTATATATTCTGACATACCTCCATCGATATGCACCCCACAAACTTTTATGTTCGCGCAACAATTTTGTTTTCTGTTTTTACAAGCAATACAAACTCCGCAATTGAAATAGGGAATAATGGTAACGATTTCGCCCTGCTTAAAAGTTGAGTCACCATCATACTCAATTACCTCTGCACCTATTTCATGACCTAATATGCGAGGGTAATTAAAATAGGGTTGCGTGCCTTCAAAGGCATGAAGGTCTGTGCCACAAATACCAATCCGATGTATTTTTAAGAGGGCCTGTTCTTTGGTCAATACTGGTTTGGCTAAATCGCCATACTCAAAATGTCCCGGAGAAACGCACGTCAAGATTTTCATTTGCTAGATAGTTGGAATTTTGCTTTCCCTCAGGATAAAATTATAAGCATCTAAAAAATCCTTGTGACCCTCTCTCCCGATAGCTATCGGGATGGAGAAGGATTGAGGATGAGATGGTCAATGGCAAGGTTTTTAGAGATGCCCTATAGTTAATCCCTCAAAACCGCATAAAAAAACTCCATCCCGATTGTTACCAGAACAGAGTTCGCAATAATCTATAAATGAACAGGCGCTCTATGGGATTAGTTTAACATCAACAGCATTTGGTCCTTTGTGACCCATCTCTACTCTAAAGCTTACCTTATTATTTTCTTTTATCGAATCGATCAACCCATTGAGATGCACAAAAATGCTTTCTTGAGAGTCTGAATCCTTTATAAATCCATAACCTTTAGAATCATTAAAAAAAGTTACTGTTCCTTTTCTATTAGGATCCGGAGCCTCCACAACTCTGTTTTTGGGCACGCCAATGACGATGTCTTCTTCGCGAATTGCTACCCTTTTGCTTGGATCGGGAGGAGTAGAGGTAAAATTTCCGTTTTCATCCATGTAGGCAATCATTTCCTCGAAGCTCTTTGCACCTTTGGAATTAGCCTTTCTTTCTTCTTTCTTCTGCTCTTTGTCTTTCTTCTTTTTCTGCTTCTTGTTTTCTTTTTCCTTTTTACTCCACGTTTCTTGAGATTTAGCCATAGTTTACGTTATTGGTTATTTAGATAAGAGATTCTAATTGTCTTCTGCAGAGAATGTAAATCGTTTCCTGCATAAACAAATATGGGCAGTAAAGCTACAACATTTTCCCGCCCTGTTATCAAAGAATTTTCCCGCCTTTTTTCAATTTATGTAACGCGGAAGTGAAGACAGATTGCAGGTTTGACAGATTGCAGAGGAAGCGATTTCAGGGCATCTCTAAAAACATTGCCTTTGACCACCTCATCCTCAATCCTTCTCCAAAAGGAGAAGGTCAAAAGGAGTTTTTAGAGATGCCCTTTAGTTATTTTGAGCCATTTTTTTCCATTTCAGCACATTAACAAGTTGTGAAGTGCACGCAAGAAAAAAAGGAAGGGCTAGCTTCCTTTTTCTGATTCTAGTTATAAAAGTTATTTTTCCCACTTCCAGTCACCAGCAATTATTAGCGGCTCTTTAAGATTATTATCAATCATAAATTGTTTGGTCGTTTCGCTATCCATTTTTTCTGCCGGAAGTTTTTCTGTATCGGCCAAGGCGAATAAAATCATGGTGCCGAAGCGGGCAGTATTTTTCAGGTGTTGCTCGTTCACGAGGTTAAAATCATCGCAGTCGGAGTGGTAACACTTATAAATAGATTTGTCCAGGTTGCTGATTACGCCCAGGATGGGCACACCTTCCAGCATGAAGGGTTGATGATCACTATGAAGGCCTGAGCGATTTTCAAACTTGTTGGAGAAAGTAGTATCGATTTTGTTGATCTCTGCGCCCAGGGTTTTAAAGAACGCAGTGTCACTTAATTTTCCACCGGCATTGATGCCAATCGGATTGCCACTCATGTCCAGGTTCATCATATACTTGATCGAATTGATAGAACCATCTTTTACTGCCTGTCCCGTCATGTGGGTAGAACCCAGCAATCCTTCCTCTTCGCCCATGAACATCACAAACTGAACCGTTCGCTTGGGTTGAAGTTTATTAGCTTTAAAAGCACGGGCGATATCCAGTACCGAGAAAGAACCTATTCCATTGTCTATAGCCCCGGTGGCAAGATCCCAGGAATCAAGGTGTCCTCCTATAATTATTCTCTCCTCAGGAAA
>JANOLM010000546.1:0-6545 GCA_031419815.1 Bacteroidia bacterium | reverse complement strand
GAAGCCGGGGGATTTCCTGTAGAGTTTCCGGTAATGTCGTTAGGCGAAACATTGATCAAGCCAACTGCCATGCTCTATCGAAATCTGGCAAGTATGGATGTAGAAGAATCTATTCGTGCCAATCCAATGGATGGTGTTGTTCTTCTTTGCGGATGCGATAAGACAACTCCTTCATTAGTAATGGGAGCTTGCAGCGTAAACATTCCAACGCTCGTTGTTTCTGGTGGGCCCATGTTAACTGGTAAGTATCAAGGCCGTGATATAGGTACAAGCGACATCTGGAGATTTAATGATGCTGTTCGCTCTGGCGAGATGTCGCAAGAAGAGTTAACTGTTGCCGAAGAATGTATGTGTCGCAGCCGTGGGCATTGTGCGGTGATGGGCACGGCTTCAACAATGGCCTGTATGGTAGAGTCTCTTGGTCTTTCCCTTCCGGGGAATGCTGCTATTCCTGCTGCTGACTCGCGTAGAAAAGTGTTGGCACAAATGTCGGGCATACGCATTGTCGAAATGGTGAAAGAAAATCTTCGGCTCTCGGATGTACTTACTCGTGAAGCTTTTGAAAATTCGATCATTACTAATGCAGCCATTGGTGGCTCTACTAATTTTATCATCCACTTGCTTGCCATTGCAGGAAGAATGGGTGTGCCGCTTGAACTAAATGATTTCGATAAATTATCAAAAAACATTCCCTTCATTGTCAACCTGCAACCTTCCGGAAAATATTTTATGGAAGACCTCTATTATGCCGGAGGAATGCCAGCCGCGATGAAAGAACTTGATAACTTCCTTCATGGAAATTGCCTGACGGTGAATGGAAAAACGATAAAAGAAAATTATCAATCGGCTGTATGCTACAATCGTGAGATCATTGCTACTGCTGATAAACCTTTCAATCCCATATCGGGAGTAGCGATATTGAAAGGCAATCTTTGTGAGAACGGAGCGGTGATCAAACCGTCAGCAGCCAGTGAGCATTTAATGAAACATACTGGAAAGGCCGTAGTGTTTGAAGATATTGATGACTACAAAAATAGGATTGACAATCCTGAACTGGAAGTAGACGAAAACAGCATTTTGGTATTGAAAAATGTGGGGCCAATTGGTTATCCCGGCATGCCAGAGGTGGGTAACATGGCGTTACCTAAAAAACTATTAGCGAAGGGGATTCATGATATTATTCGAATCTCTGATGGAAGAATGAGTGGCACCGGATTCGGCACAGTCATTTTGCATGCATCACCGGAAGCAGCACTCGGTGGAAACTTTGCCGTAGTTAAAAGTGGAGACATCATCAGTCTGGATGTTCCGAATCGTTCTTTAAAACTTGAGGTCTCGGATGAGGAGCTTCAAAAAAGAAAAAGAAATTGGAAGCCCATCCACAAAAAATATGACCGTGGTTATGTAAGTCTTTATCAGGAGCATGTTGAGCAGGCTCATCTTGGTGCCGATATGGATTATCTAAAAGGTGGTTCTGGAAGTCAGGTGTCAAGAGATTCTCATTAAAATTTTTGATTTTAGAATTGAGATTTTAGATTTATGGGCATGGTAAAATGTAAAGTCTATTCCAAATCAAAATTCTAAAATCTTAAATCTTAAATTTAAGAATGGATCAATCTCAGTTTAAAAATAAAGTAGCGATCGTAACCGGAGCAGGGCAAGGTATTGGCCTTGAAATCTGTCGTCAGCTTGCCGAACAAGGCGCAAGTGTTGTGCTGAACGATATTGAGAAATCACTTGCCGAAGAAGGCGCCCACAAAATTCAAAAAGAACATGGCAGATGTATTCCGTTTGCGGGAGATGCAAGCAATGTTTCATTCATCCAAAAAATGGTAGAAGAAGCGGTGAAGCAATTCGGCAAACTTGATGTGGCAGTAGCGAATGCAGGCATTACTCTGTTTGGCAATTTCTTTGACTATCGACCAGAAGATTTTAATCAGGTTATGAAAGTGAACCTTAGCGGCAGCTTTTTCCTTGCGCAGTGCGCAGCTCAACAGATGAAAGAACAACAGTCAGGAGGAAGTATTTTATTTATGTCATCCGTTACAGGGCATCAGGCGCATAAAAATTTAGCAGCGTATGGCATGAGTAAAGCTGCTTTAGAAATGTTGGCCAAAACTCTTGTCCTTGAATTATCCCCATACAACATTACAGTAAATGCCATTGCCCCAGGTGCCACCATAACGGAACGCACCGCGCATGATCCAGACTACGAAAAAACATGGTCGCGCATAACACCAATTGGCAAACCAGCTTCAACTCGGGACATCGCCAACGCAGCTTTGTTTTTGATCTCTCCACAAGCCAGCCACATCACAGGTCAAGCGCTTGTGATAGATGGCGGCTGGACAAGCGTAAGTCCTTCACCTTATTAGTTTTACCTTTACACTTGGTTCTAAAATTCGTTGAGTTAAAACGACTCAACCATTAACTTTTTTCTATTAACGATCAACTATTAACTGCGAAATGACAACAGCCTCCCTAAGCGAGATCAAAAAAGAATTGCACACACTCGACCAAGAGACAGTTGAGGGTCTATGCAATCGCTTGGCGAAATACAAAAAGGAAAACAAAGAGTTGCTCACTTACCTCCTCTTCGAGGCACATGATGAAAAAGCCTATATCGAAAATGTGAAAGAAGAATTGCGCGAACTGTTTAAAACTCTGCCGTCTTCCAATGTTTATCTGATCAAAAAGACGTTGCGTAAGATTCTTAGATTTGCTAACAAACAAATAAAGTATTCCGGAATAAAACAGACCGAATTGGAGCTACGCATTTTCTTTTGTACCAAAATAAAAGAAGCACGAATTCCTTTACATACTGGAACTGTACTTTTTAATCTTTACCAACAACAACTCAAAAAGATTGAAGCCGCTTTGAGTAAATTGCCGGAAGACCTTCAGGCTGATTATGAGCGTGAGCTAAAACAAATTCTATCCTAAGTATGAAGGAAGAACAACCCAACAATCCGTTGCATGGCAAAACACTTGAAATGGTTCTGGTGTTCCTGGTAGATCGTTATGGTTGGGAGGAATTAGGAGATCGTATTAATATCAATTGCTTTCAATTCGATCCTAGTATTAAATCAAGCTTGACGTTTCTTAGAAAGACACCGTGGGCAAGAAAAAAAGTTGAGGATCTATATCTGGATTCCTTAAGATAAATACGTGTTCAAGGCGTCCTTAAAAAAACAAACCCCGAACAAGCCGGGGTCTTTTAAAAGATTGATTTAAAAAAGCTAAGTGATAACAAAACAGCGATTCAAAATCGCCTCATGATTCCCAAAGCTGGCATAGCACCAATCCCTGAGCTCCTGTAACTCTTCTACCACCAAAGTTTTGATGGCTTTGCGTAGTTCCTTTTCAAAAAGCCGTGCGTCAAAGCTTACTTTGGCAAGCACAGTCTTGAAATAGTTGAGCATTTTTTTCACAATAAAAGAAATTTAGTTCATCAACCGCACCGCCAGAACGGCTTTGCGAGTTTGAATATACTAAACGGGTGTTAGGTTAATATATTTTGTATGTTATTTTTTATTATTCAGCGATACGGATGAATTTTGAAGCTTTTTACGGATTTATGGGAAGGTAGCTCCGAGAGTTCTATTTTTGAAGGTGTAATCAATTTTTTCATGTCAAAACATGTTTTTAGAGCTGCTTTTTCGCTCATTTTAGCCAATTGTTTGTTGCCCATTTTTGTATTTGCTCAAAATCCAAATATTCAAATCATTTTGGGTCCGGATGAAATTGGTGAAAACCAGGCGTGGACGATTTCTGTAACAGCAAACAACGAAAACCTGAAGAGCTACGACAACTTTCCTGATATCGATGGCTTTCGAAAGCGAGGAACATCCACACAATCACAAACCAGTATTGTAAACGGCCAGATCAGTTCTTCGCAAAGTGTGGTGATGACATATGCGCCCACTCAACAAGGCACATTTACGTTGCCACCTTTCAAAATGAAAATTAATGGCCAATCTCTTTCTTCACCCGGTAAGAAAATTAAAGTCGGCCCATCTGTCCAAGCACGATCAGCCGATCCCTTCAGAAGTTTTTTTGATCGCGATCCCTCCAGTGATTTTAACAAGGGCGAAACGGAATTTTTAGATGTGAAAGAAGATGCTCTGTTAGCGTTGAGCACCAGCAAAGACGAAGTTTATGTAGGTGAAGGTTTTAATGCAACCCTTTCTTTTCTAGTGGCCGATAATAATCGCGCGCCTATGCAGTTTTATGAGCTTGGTAAACAACTTTCTGACATTCTGAAAAAACTTAAGCCCTCCAACTGTTGGGAGGAAAATTTTAATATAGAAAATATTGAAGGCGAACCGATAGAGATTAACGGCAAAGGCTATACCCAATACAAAATTTATCAGGCCACATACTTTCCTCTTAATTCACAAACTGTTCAATTCCCAAGTGTGGGGTTAAAGATGATCAAATTTAAAGTGGCGAAGAACCCTTCCTTCTTTGGACAAAACAGACAAGAAGATTTCAAGACATTTAACTCCAAATCGAAAACCGTACGGGTTAAGCAACTTCCACCACACCCCATGCGCGATGCTGTGGCCGTTGGTGTTTACCGATTGGATGAAAGAATAGGGGCAACCGAATTGCAAACCGGTCAAAGCGTGGGCTATGAATTTAATATTTTTGGAGAAGGGAATATTTCATCCATTGAAAAACCAGAGATAAAAAAAGACAACACGTTTGAATTTTATGAGCCTAACATAAAACAAAACATCAACCGGGAAAACGGAAGAGTAACAGGAACGAAATCTTTCAGTTATTTTATGATTCCAAAAGAACCCGGCACCTATAATCTTAGAAATTATTTTGAATGGGTCTTTTTTAATCCCAATTTAAAAAAATATGATACACTTCGTTCGAATCAGCTTGTAAATGTAAGTGGCGAAAGTAAGCGCAATCAGGCTATTGAAAGCAATGATGCCGGATCTTTTTACGACCGCATCGGCACTACCGATAACACTCTTCAATCTTCCACCACTGGTGACTGGATTAAGATGAGTGTGAATATTTTCATTCTCCTCATGCTTGGGGCTTCGGCCTACCTCGTTTTTAAGAAATAATTGTTATTTTCGTTTTTCAAACGCCCATATTCAAAATTCAAAATTGATAACCTGGAATATTGAACGTTGAATCTTGAATTTTTCTCATGAGCAATTCATACGGAACACTTTTTAGAATCTCGACCTTTGGTGAATCACACGGACCTGCAATTGGCGTCATTATCGATGGTTGCCCGGCAGGATTAGAGATTGATGAGTCATACATTCAAGCCGAACTTGACCGGAGAAAACCAGGACAATCTAAAATCACTACGCAACGTAAGGAGGATGACATCTTCAAGATCTTATCGGGAGTTTTCGAAGGCAAATCAACAGGCACTCCTATTGCTATCGTAATTGAAAACCAGGATCAACGCAGCAAAGACTATAGTCATATTGCAGAAGCCTTCAGACCTTCACATGCCGATTATACCTATGAAGTCAAGTATGGCAATCGCGATTATCGTGGAGGCGGAAGAAGTTCTGCGCGCGAAACAGCGGCACGAGTAGCAGCCGGTGCCATTGCAAAACTGTTTTTGAAAAAAATAGGAGTGGAGGTGAATGGCTATGTTTCTCAAGTAGGAGAGTTAAAAGCACCACACTATACACAACTTGACCTTTCTAAAACAGAAGACAACATTATTCGTTGCCCCGATCCGGCTACAGCCGAAAAAATGATTGCCTTGATAGATCAAATACGATTAGAGCGCGATACCATTGGAGGAATTGTAACCTGTGTAATCAAAAACACTCCGGTTGGTTTAGGTGAGCCCGTCTTCGATAAATTACACGCTGAGCTCGGCAAAGCTATGCTCAGTATCAATGCGGTAAAAGGTTTTGAATATGGCAGTGGCTTTGAAGGAACAAAACTTCGCGGCTCACAACACAATGATGAGTTTTATAATGAAGGTGGGCGCATTCGTACAAAGACCAATCATTCTGGCGGTATCCAGGGTGGCATCAGCAACGGAGAAGATATTTATTTTAATGTGGCCTTCAAGCCTGTGGCCACCATTATGCAAGATCAGGCTAGTGTTGACAAGGAAGGCAACGAAACAACTGTAAGTGGAAAAGGAAGACACGACCCATGTGTAGTTCCGCGTGCAGTGCCTATTGTAGAGGCAATGGCTGCGTTGGTGTTGGTTGATTTTGTGTTGAGGGGAAGGGTGGCGAAGATCTGAAATGTTTGCTGATAATATTCTTTTGCTGGAGAAAATTAAAAAGTTAGATTCTATAAAGCGCAAGTAAAAAAATCAACTTTCGGATTTGGTTTACAGAGTATGCAACCAGGTTTGTTTTATTCAAGATCCCGAATCTCAAAATCGTGCCCTTTACCAAATTTAATAAGGTCTTTGAGGTGATATCTTTCAAGGGTATGAAGGTCCTTTAATTTGGTAAAGGGCACGATTTTGAGATTCGGGATCTTGAATAAAACAAACCTGGTTGCATACTCTGTAAACCAAATCCGAAAGTTGATTT
>JANOLM010000545.1:0-2676 GCA_031419815.1 Bacteroidia bacterium | reverse complement strand
CAGACGACTTATCACCAATCTTTGGTCCACGCAGACGGTAATTATCATACAAGCTTAACACAGAAGCCTCCACCTGAGCACTTGTGCCTCCTTTTGTTATGCTTGAAAGACTATTTCCATCTACTTTAATAGGACGACCTTCACGGGTTTTTACTACGATGCTGCAATAGTCCCCTCCATTTATATAGGAAGAGGCATAATAGTTGGCGATGCTAGGATCAACATCTACAGGTTTATTCACATATGGGATTGCTTTTCTAATAGGTGCCTCACAAGCTGCTAAAGAAGCGGCCGTTACAGTGAAGCCCATCATTTTAAGAAAATCCCTCCGGGTGTGCCTGGGATCTTGCTCAACGCCCAAATCAACAAACTCTTTATCGGCATGTTTTACATAGTCCGAATCGTTTTTGAGTTGTGAAAGGCCTTTCCAATATGTCTTTTTAATCTCACTCATATTTTCAGAATCGAAGAAATCGTAATTGTTTATATTAATAATGACACTTAGCGCATTCCAAACCACCGTTGTCTTCCACCTTCATCGGTTTTTTACTATTGTGTAGCTCAAGTAGCTTATCGTAATAGGCATTGCCTTTGGTATTGATGTCCGTCTTGCGATGGCAATCAATACACCAGCCCATAGTTAACAACGAGTATTGCTTTACAACATCCATTTCCTGAATGGGGCCATGGCAGGTCTGGCATTCAATTCCTCCCACGTTAACGTGCTGAGCATGATTAAAATAGGCCAAGTCCGGAAGGTTGTGAATCCTCACCCACTCGATTGGTTTATTGTTCTCAATGGCTGCATAAATCTTGGCAATCTCCGCTTCACCAGTATTCGTGCCTACTTTAATTTGAGAGTGGCAGTTCATACATATATTAGGAGAAGGAATGTTGGCGCTTTTATTCTTCATCACGCCAGTATGGCAATACTTACAATTAATTTCATATTGGCCCGCATGAATTTTATGGGAGAAAGCAATGGGCTGCTTGGGCTGATATCCTCTTTGTATACCTATAGAATAGAGTCCGTCAATAACGGTCTTCAAAGAAATTCCGGCTACTAGGAAAACAACCAAAAAGATAAAGCCCGTGCTTTGAACGATAGATCCAATATTATAAGGAGAATTAACAACCTCTTTGTCTTCGGCACTGAGAGACTTTTGATCCAAATATTTTTTAAGAGCATTAATGATTAGTGCTAAAATGATTAAAAGAAGAAGAAGGATGATAACCATTCCTATAAGGATGGCATTCAGATAAGCAGCTGGAACTCCCGCCTCTCCTGATTGGCCGGCTCCCCCTGTCGTTGTTGTAGTTGCCACAACATCCGGCTTCTCGGCCTCCGCTTTCACATACGCCAGAATGTTCATGATCTGGTCATCTGTGTAGCTTGTGAAAGCCGTCATCGCACTTTTGTTATACTCATTATAAATTTTGTTGCCATACTCATCACCGCTTGCGATCACTTTAGCCGAGTTTCGTATCCAGCCTTTAATCCAAGCAATAGAGGGAGCGCGGGTTTCTACACCTGCTAAGGCAGGCCCAATCAATTTTTGCTTTATACGGTGACAGGTTTTACAGTTACCATTAAAAATTGCCTCACCCGCGACAATAGCTGCTGGGTCTTTAGGGATTTCCTGGGCGGAGGTTGAAAGACTGAGAGTGATTAATAGTACTGATGCTAAGAGTTTTGCTAAACCAGAGATTTGTAACTTCATCGATGGTAAGGTTAGGTTTCCGATTTTATGCGGAATGTACAAATCTACACTGAGAATGCATTATTTCAAATTTATTTTATCCGGTGGCATGAATATTTTAGATTGGGCAAATTGCGGAAAGTTTTACTCGCTCTTTATGAAATTTTGATACTGAACTAACTGAAAAATATCAATTTAGAACGATTTTAAATAGGCAAAATATTCATCTCTTTGAATTGCTACCGTCTTCGTTTCCATCAATTTAGGATTGAGGATTACATATCTAGAATACTACATGCAAGGCCAACATCATTCATTAAAGAGTACGGGGAAAATTCTAGATAAAAAGAGGCTGCCCTTTGGAGACAGCCTCTTTTATTTTTTTTAATTAGAATCCTACTTCGACTAGAACTTGCAGGTAAGTTGTGCCAAATAGGTAGTACCCATCTGACTAAAATGAGAGCCATCGTAAGTAATAACCGGGTAGCGGCCATTAAAAGTAATATAGCTAATCTGTTCTTTTACTGCATTTTCATTGTTTAGAATAACTTCGCCTGCTGCATTCATCGCTTTCAATTCATACTTAGGCATCACATTTAGGATATTCTGAACTGTGAATGAAATAGATGTGTGGGAATTTACAGTGTAGGCCAGACCTAAATCGGTAAGAATTTTTGGAAGAAACTCTAGTCTTAAGTCCGGACTCAAATCCGCATTATTAAATTTGGTTGGCCCAAAAAGTGTGTTGTTCAAATTAATAGCAAGTTTACCTTTCGTTAAATCCCCACCAAGTATGAACTTGTATTTTGGCCGGCTTGTAGTCAATAAAGATTCACTGGTTTGGCTATAGATTGGCAATCCAATCTTATCGTTAACCGCTTGCCAGCCACCCACTAATTCATTTTTTAACGTGTAATTACCTGCTAAATTTAATCCTAACTTAGAAGTACCCACTCCAATATTGCGGTAGTTGGCT
>JANOLM010000544.1:0-13235 GCA_031419815.1 Bacteroidia bacterium | reverse complement strand
AAGTAAAAGAAGTAAGTATGGATATGGCACGCAACATGGCCCTTGCCGTGGAGAACAGAGTGATTGAAGGATAGTTGCACGCGTAGCAAACGCGCGGCTAGCTAAGCTAGCTAACTAGGGTTCACTCAAAGTCAATAAGATACTATAAATAAAGGTGTTGAAAGGTTAAACATTGAAATGGATGCAGGATATTTGTTAAGAAGTTAACAAAATGCTTGCAGATGGTAGTAGGAATTAACACCGCACAAGGACAATTATTCGCTACTCCCTTTGAACAGGCGTTAGATTTAAATAATAGATGGATAGCGTTTTCTAATATCCTTCCCTGGGATAAATTAAGTGGCTATTATTATTCCCGCATGGATAAAAAGATGGGCGCAGGCACAATTGATGCGCGTATTGTTTTAGGCGCCTTGATTATAAAACATCACGAGGGATTAAGTGATGAGGGAACTATTGAAAGCATTCAGGAAAACGTGTACATGCAATATTTTTTGGGTTTGCCGAGCTTTAAGCGCGAAGCTGTTTTTGTACCCAGTCTATTTGTAGAGATCAGAAAACGGTTGGGCATTGATTATTGGCAAGACATAAACGATATCATCGTCAAACACAATACAACGGGGCAAAAAAAGGAACCAGAAAATAAAGGCAACGCTACCACGATAAAAGAACCGGGCCTTCCAGCCCCCTTCAACAAAGGCACAATCAACATAGACGCTACCATTGTAGAACAAGACATTCAATACCCAACAGACTTAGGGATATTAAATGAATCGAGAGAAAAATTAGAAGAGCTCATTGATGTGATTTGTTTAAAAACGGATCAAGAAAAGCCACGGATGTACAGGATAACAGCACGCAAGAAATATCTTAATGTGGCCAAGAAAAAAAGAAGGACACATAAAGAAATACGAAAAGCAGTTGGGTCACAATTGAATTTTGTGAACAGGGATTTAAACCACATAAACGCTTTACTGTCAATCTATTCCGATCTTAGTTCACTATTGAATAAACATCAATTAAAGTACCTGCAGGTGATCCATGAAGTGCACCGTCAACAAAAAGAGATGCGCACCGATCACACACACAGCACCACTAACCGCATTGTATCTATTCATCAACCCCACGTGAGGCCTATGGTGAGAGGTAAAGCGGGTTCGAATGTAGAGTTTGGTTCAAAGATTGGAGTTTGTGTACACAATGGATTGACCTATCTGGATCAGTTAAGTTGGGAGAGTTACAATGAAACAGGAGATTTAAAGACAAGCGCAGAGAATTACAAAAAGCGAAATGGTTGTTATCCGGAAAAAATAAATGCGGATCAGATATACATTACCCGAGAGAACCGAAACTGGTGTAAAACCAACGGCATTCAGTTAAATGGGAAGCCCTTGGGCCGCCCCACAGAACAAACCAAAGAAAGAATAAAAGAACTACGGCAAGCAGTAAGTGAACGGAACTGCGTAGAAGGAAAATTTGGTCAGGCAAAACGGTGGTACGGTATGGGCAATATACATGCACGACTGCAAGCAACGAGCGAATCAATGATAGGGGCCATCATTGTGGTACTCAACCTGGTAAAGTTGGCGAAACAGCATGGTCAAAATTTTGTGCTTAACTTAATATGCAAAGTAGAGGCATTCTTAATTTCCATTTTTTTAGAAAAAAGAGAATTGTCGACTTTTTGAGTGAACCCTATTTAGAGAAAATAGTTACTGTTCCATTGATCTTATAAGGATCTAATCTGTAAAAATGTTTTATTATATTGCTCTTGTTGTGAAAACCAAAATCCTATTAATTTTTATACTGTCTACTTTTTGGTTCCTTGCATTTTCACAAAATAGAGGAAATAGCAGTTTGGAAGAGCAAAGAATAGAAGAGCTTGAATTTATTGACAGATTACCAGAGTTTATTCCCAAGAATGAAAAATACCGGTATAGCGAGTTTCGTGACGGTTATGTTTTTTATGTTTCACGTAAACAATCCAATGTTACAAAACTCAATTTCAATCGGTATCGATCACTTATCTCCATGATTGACGAAAAAGGAGATACCACATTTGTCGCCAATTTCGAAATCATAAAGTACATATTAATTGACAAAGACCTGTATTATCATGATCGCGACAAAGGATACTTTGAGATTCGGACTAATCCTACTGATTCTGTGCGCCTTTGTGTACAACGTCAACTGAATATCGTGAATCGTGAGGTATTGAAAGATCATGAAAAACCAACAAGTTCGTCAACGGACAAGAGCTTTTCAGTAATTTATGTCCCGCGCAACCCTACTCTTCCAAGAGAAAAAATTACAGTTTCCAGAGACGACATCTTTTATTTAATAGAAGGGAGCAACGAACTCCTGATTGCGAATAAGTCTTCTTTTTTCAAGTTATTTCCTTCCCGCAAGGGACAAATTGAAAACTATCTTTCTAAGCAAGCTAAACAAAGAACACCTGTAAAATTTCATAAGGAGGAAGACCTTAAAAAACTTCTCAGCTTTTGCTCGGGCCTGTCTCTGTAAAAATGAGGATTATTCATACACTCCTCTGTATCATCACCTACTTTGTTAGATAAGTTTGGCATAACACAACCTTTGCGCCATGCCCAAGTTGGTGTTCTTCACCAACTTGCTTTTTGTCTCGCATGACTAGTGCACTCATAATTTTCTATCTTTGTTCAGTGATTCATTAAATTTAGTGATTCGTTAAATGAAATACTATGGAACGGATAGTGATTGAGGTGGAACCTAAAGTTGCCCTTGCCTGGCGTAGGCTTTCGGCCGCCCGTAGAAAGGAGATTACCAATAAAGTGGGAGTGCGCATAGGCAAAGAGGTTCTTGAAAACTCTAAAGAAGAGTACCTTGCTTATTTGGCAGAGTTGCGCACTAAAATGTCCGAGCGAGGCCTTACGCAGGAGATTTTGGATGACCTATTGAATGAGCCCTCGTAGGATCTTTGTCTTTGACACCAGTGCCCTAATAAGTGCGGCACTGTCTAAAAATTCTGTAAGTGCGCAAGCATATGACCATGCCATTCGTAGTGGCCTCATCGCTGTTTCGGAAATACTCATTGAAGAGTTTACTGACGTTCTGTTTAGAAAGAAATTGGATAAATATTTTATAAGTGAAGAGGAGCGACTAGAGCCAATTTTATTTATAGAAAACAATACCAAGAAATTTGAAATCCAAGAGAAAATTGTTATCAGCAAAGATCCTAATGACAACATGATCCTCGAACTGGCAATGGCATCGAAAGCCTCTTGCATTGTTACGGGCGATAAAAAGCATTTGATCACACTCCATCCCTTCCGCGGCATACCCATTTTATCACCATCCCATTTTTTGAAGCAATTCTGAATCATACTTTTAGGTTTCTCACTTCGGATATTTCTTATCCATTTGACTCAATCCCAGAAATTCATTAAGCTATTCGTTGCGATCTCTAAAGGCTTTGTTATTTTTTACCTGCCATGTACGCACGATTTTCTCATTTTCGATTTCGTAGCATAAATCACAAAATGATGATTCTACACAAGTTAAATTAATAGGCCTACCGAATAGCCTGCCTGGAGGGAGTTTGGCATAATCGATTTTAACTGTTTCAAATGAAGCAATGGAGAATCTCTTTTTTGCGAAAGGATCAGCTTTACTGCCGAAGTGGATATTCATTCTTTAAACCACGGGCACTTCAAAATACTTCAACGCCCACTCCAACATGAAACGAACTTTGTTGGGAGTGATTTTGTAAACAATCAACTCGGGGTTATCTATTGACCCGAGGTAATGTTGAAGCAATCGGTTGGTGTTCCAAATATCCTGCAAAAGATTTCTGTCAGTTACAATCGTTACAACACCTGTGATGCGAACCTGGTTGTGGTCTTCATCGATGTAACAAAGTTCGACATTGGAATTTTTCTCCAACTCAGTTGTTTTCCCATAACTCTTTAGGTTGGCCACATACACGGTGAATCCATCTGTCCTTACGGGTGACACCGGACGAACGCGTGGCTGATTGCCATCGATGGTAGCTAGCATGGGAAAATGAACTTTCTTAACCAGCTCTGCGGCTAGTTGTGGAACATCATCTGGATTAATTTGTTGCGGTGCGGGTTTACTCATGACGAGATGATAATAGATAGAACTCCAATTATCAAAAAATAGAAGATCAATTCCAATCTTTACTTTAATATTGATCTCTTAAGAAAATAGCGAGTAGATGCGTTTTGTTTTATTGTTTGTCGTCCTGGTAGCCATCGTGCTGATTCCCTTTTTTATTTGGGGCGACACCTTAATGGCATTCTTTTCAGCAGAAGGGTCAATAGCTTGGCTAAACACGTATGGACAATGGGCGTGGGTCATTGCCATCTTATTATTAGTTGCCGATTTATTTTTGCCGCTTCCGGCAACGCTTATCATGTCGGCACTCGGATACATCTATGGACCGATCGTTGGTGGATTGATTAGCGCGGCCGGTTCATTTATTTCGGGATCATTGGGCTATTGGCTATGTCGCATGCTTGGCGAGAATACCGCTATCTGGGTGTTGGGTAAACCTGAATATGATCGCGGAAAAAAAATAGCAACTAGCCTAGGGGGGTGGGTGGTTGCTCTTTCAAGATGGCTTCCTGTCTTCCCTGAAGTAGTTGCCTGTATGGCCGGGCTTACTCGGATGCCGGTTAAGTTTTTTTATTTGGCACTTGCATGCGGTTCGCTACCACTCGGATTTACATATGCCATCATAGGAAACTCAGGGACAACTCATCCGGCATTGGCCATTGGTCTAAGTGCTGGCCTTCCCCCCTTGATTTGGTTTATCGTAAGTAGCGTGTTGCGTGCAAGATTGCCAAAATGAAGGCATGTCATCTCGAAAAGAATCACCTGAAGTATATCCAATAAATGAAAATATCTTTTCTGAAAGACTGTGTCATAACGCTACCTTTGCGGGATGCAAAACAACCCGAACACGACCAACGCAGAGTTTCTTAAAAATCTATCCATCGCTGCGTTTAATGAAATGCAGGCAGCAGTCATTGAAAAAGCTACTTCTTCCAACAACCTGATGCTACTGGCGCCTACGGGTTCTGGCAAAACACTGGCATTTTTAATACCCCTGTTGAACAAATTGAAAGCCGAAGCCACCGGAGTGCAGGCAATGATAGTGGCTCCTTCGCGCGAATTGTCATTACAGATCGAACAAGTCTTCAGGTCTATGAAAACCTCTTACAAAGTGAGTTGCTGCTACGGTGGCCACTCGATGAAGATTGAACAAAATAGTTTGAGTGAAGCCCCGGCCGTGATCATCGGAACGCCCGGGAGGCTAGCGGATCACATCTTCAGAAAATCATTTGATGCCCGCACCATTAAGATGGTTGTGCTAGATGAGTTTGATAAATCGTTGCAGATGGGTTTTCATGAACAATTGATTGTCATTTTTAAAGCCCTGAGTGGAAAGCAACAGCACATACTCACTTCAGCTACTCGGTTGGAAGTGTGGCCTGAATTTTTACCCTTTACAAAACCAGAAACCCTCAACTACCTGAAAGACGAAGCGGACTCAAAACTCAAGTTGAAGGTGGTACATACCCGAAGTATAGACAAGGTGGAAACACTCATGCGTTTGGTAGCAGGATTTAATCAGCAGGTGTGCCTGGTGTTTTGTAATCATCGCGAAGCTGTAGAACGAATCAGCGCTCTCTTCACCCAAAATAAATTTGAACATGGCATTCTACACGGTGCACTGGAGCAAATAGACCGCGAAAAAAACCTGATAAAATTCAGAGGCGGAGCGCACAACGTGCTCATCGCCACAGACCTGGCTTCCCGTGGTTTGGATATTCCAGAAATCAAACATGTGGTGCACTATCAGTTGCCTCCACAACAAGAGGCTTTTCTTCACCGCAATGGCCGCACCGCCCGCATGCATGCCGAAGGTCAAGCCTACCTTGTTTTAGCAAATGATGAAACACTGCCTGAGTATATTGATAAATCGGTAGAGGAGCTTAAGGTTAGCAATAAATTACATCTTCCTCCTCCTCCACTCTTTTCTTGCCTATATATCAGTGCAGGTAAAAAAGATAAAATAAGCAAAGGTGATATTGTTGGGCTTCTCACGAAAAAAGGTGGACTGCAGAGTGACGACATTGGTTTAATTACTACACTTGATTTTGCATCTTATGTTTCTGTTAAACGATCGCTTGTGAATAAAGTGCTGGCCAACATAAAAAATGAAAAGCTTAAAAAATCTAAAGTGAAAATTGAGGTGGCGAATTAGATTAGATAGGTCTGACAGCAGTATATCCGTTAAGCATATTTGACGGGCCGTTTACAATAACTTTTGGATTGACCGTGTTGTTTAGAGGATAGGCAATTAATAAAAACTCATGAGCAAGACCTCTATTCTAAAGCTTATTACTTCTCTGGCCTTACCTCTTGCAGTTGGTGCAATAGCCGGTCATTTTACTGCAATGGCAATCCCCGATTGGTATGCAACTCTAAATCGCCCTTCCTTCAATCCACCAAATTGGTTGTTTGGTCCTGTGTGGACAACACTGTACATCCTTATGGGAATTTCCATATTTATGGTGTGGAGCCTTGCACCTGGCAAAGAACGCAACATGGCACTCATCGTCTTTGTCGCACAGTTAGCATTAAACTTCGCCTGGAGCTTTTTATTTTTTTATTTTAAAACACCTGGCTTTGCTTTGGTGGAGATCATTGCCCTCTGGATGAGCATTATTTTTATGTTGATACTTTTTTACAAAGTGAAACCCATCGCAGCCTATATCAATTTTCCTTATTTACTGTGGGTGAGTTTTGCAACTGTGCTGAACGCAGCTTATTATAAATTAAATTAAGCTTACCGACAAATGGTTTACAACTTATATAACTATAAAAATCAGAGTGATAATAACCGGGAAGTGAAAGACATTGTAAAGTTGGCAAAGGCCTAGCTAAAATAAATACAGTGCTTATCTTTGTGACCTTAAAAATAAAATACCTGTGAAGTCGTTAATGAGTGGTACAGAAAAAGTATTGGGTATGCGCGCACTGAAATTAATTGTTTTAATACCATTTCTATTAGCAGGTTGTCTGGATGTAAGCAACCCGGAGGAAACCCAACTCACCAAAGAGTTAAAGGCAATAGAAGATTACCTGGCTGGTGTAACCTTTCTGCATGTCACTTCTGGTAATAACTCAGGCATTCGAATTGGTGTAAGTAAGTTTGGCACAGGGGCGCCACCACATCAAGGGCAAGTTGTGAAAGCTACTTATACAGGCAGACTGCTTTCCGATTGGAGTATTTTTGAAACAGGCACCATCAATAGTAAACTGGAAACAATACCTGTGGATGGCTTGCGTTATGGAATTGAATCTTTACCGGAAGGAACGACTGCTACAATTTTTCTGGCATCAAATCTTGCCTTTGGTTCGGTGGGTTCATCAAAAGTACCGGGCAATACCACCATTGCATACGAAGTTTTTCTGGAAAATGTCGAAAGAACAACTACTGAACTGACACAATTTAAAAGTGACACAACTGCCATTCGTAGTCATTTGAATGACAAAGCCATTACAGCAATCGCCCATCCTAGTGGCATATGGTATAGAATTGACACTCCTGGTACTGGCGTTTCACCAAACGTGTATAAGCTCGTCACCTTCAATTATAAAGGAATAATTCTTACAACGGGTGCAGTTTTCCAGTCGGGTGATGTATCGAAGCAAATTGTTTTTGGACTTATTGATGGACTTAAGATTGGTCTTCCTCTTATGAAAGTAGGCGACAAAACAACTTTCTATATTCCCTCCGGATTAGCGTATGGCTCCAATGGAACCAATTCAATCCCTGCAAATGCCAATCTTATCTTTGAAATAAGCCTGAGTGCAATTGAGTAGGGAAAACGAATATTAATTTATAAAAAAAACACGGGTTAAGGTGCTTTTTTTATTTTATCTGCAATGCTATAATTCAACGGTACTTGCGCTTATAAACCTTAGCCTTTTCTTTTTTATTTCTCTTCTCTTTCAATAATTCACAAGCATTGGCATATCTCTTATTTTGCTTTCTTATAGAAGAGATGCGATGATCATCTCGTGAGGAATTGCCCTTTGCTTCCACGGCCACACTCAGAATGATACCCAAAAGAATAAGTACAAAAAGAACAATGCCTTGCTTGATGCGCAGGGAAATATTCGTGTTGACGGTTGAGACTTTCATTTTAGGGCTGTTTCGCCAGATCAAATCTACAGTGTGCGGTTGCCTTTCTCTTGTCGAAATAGCACACAAAAGCACATTGGTGCTGAATCATAATTAATAAGGATCAATCAATTTTGAAGCCTGTCTGCCTCAAAACGAATTAGCGTTACAGTTTGCTAATTATTACAAATCAACATTGCCAATTCAAGCGGCATCGATTGAAGTATGTCTTTAACTTTTATCTTATTTATTACTACTTCTTGGTTTTTTCTTGGTTTTTCCAGGTTCCAGGCTGATCCCTTTGCATTGACTCATTTCCAATTATTGAAGAATAAATTAACAAATCGCGTAAAAGCTTACATATAAAAAAAGCCATCCTATGCGGATGGCCATTCAATTGCGAAATATTTTGGCGACTTAGCTGTTCATCGAAATCAAAAACTCCTGATTGTTGCGAGTGCCTTTCATTCTGTTCAATAATAATTCCATGGCCTCATTGCTGTTCATATCGCTCATGTATTTGCGCAAAATCCATACACGGGCCAACTCTTCTTCTTTCAACAACAACTCTTCGCGTCTTGTGCCGGAGGCGGTAACGTCAATGGCAGGATAAACACGCTTGTTAGAAAGTTTGCGATCGAGCACCAACTCCATATTACCTGTTCCTTTAAACTCCTCAAAGATAACTTCGTCCATCTTAGAACCAGTATCAATTAAGGCGGTTGCAATAATGGTCAATGATCCTCCTCCTTCAATGTTACGCGCTGCCCCAAAGAAACGCTTGGGTTTGTGCAACGCATTTGCATCCACACCACCAGAAAGAATTTTTCCGGAAGATGGAACTACTGTATTATAGGCACGGGCTAATCGGGTAATGGAATCCAATAAGATAACAACGTCATGGCCACACTCTACCATGCGTTTCGCCTTTTCAAGAACGATGCTCGCTACTTTCACATGGCGTTCGGCTTGTTCATCAAACGTGGAGGCAATCACTTCGGCCTTTACACTGCGGGCCATGTCCGTAACTTCCTCAGGGCGCTCATCAATCAACAAGACAATCAGATAAACTTCCGGATGATTTTCAGCTATCGCATTGGCGATGTGTTTCAGCAAAACAGTCTTACCGGTTTTGGGTTGGGCTACAATCATACCGCGTTGTCCTTTTCCAATAGGACAAAATAAATCTAGAATACGCATTGACATGTTATCGGAAGTGGTGCTCAACCTCAACTTCTCTTCGGGGAAAAGTGGCGTTAAGTATTCAAAAGCAACACGGTCACGTATTTCCTCAGTGGTCTTTCCGTTTACACTCTCCACCTTCAGTAAGGCAAAATATTTTTCCCCTTCTTTTGGCGGACGGATTAATCCCTTAACCGTATCACCAGTTTTCAATCCGAATAATTTGATTTGTGAAGGCGACACATATATGTCATCGGGGCTGGCCAGGTAGTTATAATCGGAAGAACGCAAAAAGCCGTAGCCATCCTGCATGATTTCCAGTACACCCTCGTTGGCAATTAGCCCATCAAAATCTTTGATGTTGTTTTCCTTACGCTGCGCTTGCGGCCGTTCGTCCCGTTGATTAGGATCACTCATCGGTGCATCCCTCATCTCTTCCTGAACACGGGCAGGTGCTTCATTAGAAATAACAATATTTTCTACAGGTTCTTCAAAGTGAGGCACATTGCTTTCCATCTCTGTATCTATGGAGTGAAGTAGTTCATCAGCCGAGAGTTCTTTCTCAGGAGTCTTTTCTGCTTCGGGGGCAACATTCTCGCGCCTACGCGGGCGCATTTTACGCTCAGAGTCACCAGCAGTTGTTTTCTCACTTGCTTTCTTTGCAGGAGAGGCTTCTCCGCTTATAGCTTGTTCATCAAGGATTTTATAAACAAGTTCTTGTTTGCCAAGCTTCTTTGCATTCTTTATGCCAAGTCCTTCGGCAATGTCCTTCAATTCAGAAAGGAGTTTGACATTCAGGTCGTCAATAGTGTACATGAGGGGTAAAAAAAATTTAGTTGGAGGAATTTTAATGTGTGCGAAAAATTGTCGTTATAAAAAATCACGCGGGAAAATCAGCACAAAAGTCTGAACATTCAATGGCTCGTTGGATAGTAGGAAATGGTAAAGTACGGTGTTTATTGTGCAGATAGCCGTGAGATAAGGCCTAATGACCCTGCAAGTATAGGTCAAAATTGAATATTATCAAACCAAGAGCAAAAAAAAATTAGTGGGATTGGCAGCAAAACCAGATCGCCACAGATTCACAGATTACCTTTCGGACTATACCCTTAACATAACGGTTGATCAAAGTCTTGGCAGCACACCTATCAGAAGGGTGATATTAAAAAGAGTTTTATAATCCTCGAATCGGTGGCAATTTTTTTAACGTAATTTTAGCGACTTAAATCCTTGTTAAATGTTACACGTAAACGTAATCCGCGAAAACAAAATAAAAGTTATTGAGGGGTTGAAGAAACGCGGGGTTAAAGATGTGGAAGAACTTCTACAGGCTATTCTGGATGTTGACCAGCAGCGAAAAGACGCTCAAAAAAAATTAGATGATCTGAAAGCACGGTCCAATACTGATTCAAAAAAAATTGGGGAGTTGATGAAAGCGGGAAAAGCAGATGAGGCCACTGCACTTCGCGCGTCCGTTGCTGCCGATAAGGACACTATAAAAAGCCTGGAGAGTGACCTTTCTTCTTTTGAAGAAAAATTAGTGAAGGGCTTATACGGTATCCCCAACGTTCCGCACGAAAAAGTACCGGCTGGCAAAAGCGCGGAAGATAATATTAATGTATACCAGCATGGCGAATTGCCTCAGCTTCCTTCCGATGCTTTACCGCATTGGGAACTGATTAAAAAATATGACATCATCGATTTTGATCTGGGCATCAAAATTTCTGGTGCCGGCTTTCCCGTGTACAAAGGCAAAGGCGCCAAATTGCAACGGGCTCTCATCAATTTCTTTTTGAACGAAGCCGATAAGGCTGGATACATAGAAATACAACCTCCGATTGTGGTGAACGAAGCTTCTGGATACGGAACCGGCCAGCTTCCCGACAAGGAAGGTCAAATGTATTTTATTGGAGAAGACAAGTTGTATTTAATTCCAACAGCCGAAGTGCCAATCACCAATCTCTATCGCGATGTGCTGCTTACCGAAACCGACCTTCCAATAAAAAATGCAGGCTACACTCCGTGCTTTCGCAGAGAGGCTGGAAGCTGGGGCGCACATGTGCGTGGATTAAACCGCTTGCACCAATTTGATAAAGTAGAGATTGTGCAAATCAGAAAGCCAGAAGAATCTTATGCAGTGCTGGATGAAATGTGTTTGCATGTGCAAAGCCTGTTGGAAAAATTAGAATTGCCGTATCGCAAATTGCTCTTGTGCGCTGGCGATATGGGGGTCAATTCTGCCATGACCTACGATATGGAAGTATATTCCGGTGCGCAACAACGTTGGTTGGAAGTAAGCTCTGTAAGCAACTTTGAAACGTTTCAGGCCAACCGCCTAAAACTTCGCTACAAAAACAAGGAAGGGAAAACCCAACTCCTTCACACCTTGAATGGCAGTGCCCTCGCATTACCGCGAATAGTTGCGTCCATTCTGGAAAACAATCAAACAAAAGAAGGTATCAAAATTCCAAAAGTGCTTGTGCCCTATACAGGATTTGAGTGGATCAGCTAATGACATTAATATTCCGATTTGAATATCTATGCTGTAAACCTAACGCCCAACTAGCGTTAAGTTAACCGTGAAATATTAATAGGATTTCAAGAAGTTATGCCTGCACTTATTCAATTTAAGACGCTGGTAAAGGAAACAAACGAGCAACCGATCAGGTGAGTTATTAAATTTTCTGTTTGATTATCCCAAAATAACTTCCTCACAGGAGTGGGCGCTCACCACCCGTGGCGTAAGGCAATCGCAAAGCATCACCATCTTGAATTTTATTTCTTTCGTGAAAACTCATTCTTTAGATTTTGAAGCCGTTTATCAAAAAAGAATTTAGGAATAGCCTCAATTGCTTATACTTGTTTAACCGAAACTCACACCCATGAAAATTAAATTGTTACTACTTCTTGCCAGCATTGCTGTTGCACTCGCTTCTTGTAACTCCTCAAAAGAGCAAGCAGTCAGTATGAAATACCCTGTCACCGTCAAAACGGACACGGTGGATACCTATTTTGATACCAAAGTCCCTGATCCCTATCGTTGGTTGGAAAACGATACAACGAAATCGACAGGCGAGTGGGTGAAAACCCAAAACGAGGTCACCTTTGCCTACCTCAACGCAATTCCTTTTCGTGACCAGATTAAAAAGCGATTAGAGGAAGTGTACAACTACGAACGTTTAACCGCACCATTTAAGGAAGGCGACTATTTCTATTTTTATAAAAATAATGGCCTCCAAAATCAAAGTGTACTTTATCGCAAAAAAGGAATTGATGGCCAGCCGGAAATATTTCTTGATCCAAACGGATTTTCAAAAGATGGAACATCGGCATTGGGTGGCGTTTCCTTTACCAGAGATGGATCAATGGCGGCCTATTTAGTGCAGGAAGGCGGATCAGATTGGCGCAAGGCTGTCGTGATCAAAACAGCAGATAAAGCTATGATTGGCGATACATTACGTGACCTGAAATTCACCGGTATCTCATGGAGAGGGAACGAGGGTTTTTATTACAGCAGTTATGATAAGCCAAAAGGCAGTGATCTAAGTGCAAAAACTCAATATCACAAGATCTTCTATCACAAACTAAATACGCCACAAAAATCAGATGTCATGATTTTCGGTGGCGAGATAACACCCAGAAGATATGCCGGTGCAGGGCTTACAGAAGATGAACGTTTCCTCATCATCTCAGCATCTACCACCACAACCGGTAATGAACTTTATGTGCAAGACCTCAAGGACCCCAAAGGTAAGTTGGTGACGGTGGTCAGCAATTTTGATAACGATCATAGTGTGGTTGATAATGATGGCAGTCGTTTGATCATCCAAACCAATTTGAACGCACCTAATAATAA
>JANOLM010000543.1:0-1552 GCA_031419815.1 Bacteroidia bacterium | reverse complement strand
TAATAAAAAGGAAACGAGTTTCAATTGTAGCTCAAAAATGTAGCTATTGTAGCTCAAATTAGTGCATTAATGAGCCACATTTTACAAATTATTGAGCTTTAAAATAGAATTTTGCAGGTAGAGCTCAAAAATTAGATGTTTGGAGCTCTATTTTAAAACCAATTGAGCTACAAAATAATAAACGCGGTTCTGGATTTGTAACACTATCCTTAAACACCTGGCTATTGAATGCTTACGATATCGTCATAAACAAATCAGGCTTTCCCAATTTTCAGGAAAGCCTGCATGGCTGTTATTCGATTCTTGATTATTTCTTCACTTCTTCATACTCTACATCCTGTGCTTCACTTCCGCCTGAGTTATTACCTCCTGCATTGGCATTACCGTCTGCACCAGCATTAGGTTGAGCACCTGGCTGTGCTAAGCCTTTTATTTTTGAAAAGATTAGTTGAACTTCTTTTTTGGGTAATTTCCGTAACTCTTTGCTGGCAATCCTGCTAATGATAACCTGGTAATCCCTCATAGTTTACCAGCTTTTTTTAATTGCTTTTCAAGTTGTTCAAGTGTTATTTTTTCATCGTCTTTCCTCGCTTCAGCCACTAACACATCCATCAAATCCTCCAATTCTTTATCAGTATACTTGGCTACTTTGTCCAGATTAATTTGAGCATATCTGGTTTTTGAGGTCTTGTCAGTTACAAAAGCTATGTTTTTCATAAGACGATATTTACATTACAAATAACCAAAATTTTCCGATTAATTCCCTTGAATAAACTAAAAAGCCCCGCTTTTGACGAGGCTCTATAGATTACAAATTTGAAATTACTTCTTTACTTCTTCATACTCTACATCTTGCGCTTCGCTTCCACCTTGGTTGTTGCCTGAGTTACCGTTAGCATCTGCTCCAGGGTTAGGTTGAGCACCTGGTTGTGCTGAGCCTCCAGCATACATCTCCTGCGATGCTGCCTGCCAAGCTGCGTTGAGTGTGGTCATGGCACTGTCAATGCCACCTAAATCTTGAATGCTGTGTGCTTGTTTCAGTTTTTCAAGAGCACCGGTGATAGCCGTTTTATTTCCTTCAGAAAGTTTGTCACCAAATTCCTTCAGTTGCTTTTCTGTTTGGAATACAAGGGAATCGGCTTGGTTAATTTTCTCAACTTTCTCTTTCTCTTTTTTATCGCTTTCAGCATTGGCTTGTGCCTCCTGCTTCATCTTTTGGATTTCAGCATCGGTCAAACCAGAAGACGCTTCAATACGGATTTTCTGTTCTTTACCCGTGCCCTTGTCTTTGGCAGCAACATGCAGTATACCATTTGCATCAATATCGAAGATCACTTCTATTTGGGGCACACCGCGTTGGGCAGGAGGTATTCCATCTAAGTGGAACCTTCCAATCGTGCGGTTGTCCTTGGCCATAGGGCGCTCGCCTTGCAATACATGTATTTCTACTGACGGCTGGCTATCAGATGCCGTTGAGAACACTTCTGATTTTTTAGAAGGGATAGTAGTGTTGGATTCAATTAGTTTAGTCATCACACCACCCATCGTTTCA
>JANOLM010000542.1:0-7074 GCA_031419815.1 Bacteroidia bacterium | reverse complement strand
CATCTTGCCCTGATAGCCGCGCTTGAGCCACTCTTCCAGTCGGGGTGCTTCTTCTTCTAAAAATTCTGCTTTTGATATGCCGCAGTACCTGAAGCCGAGTTCGGTGGCAAGGGATTTAATGAGGTGAGTGTTGCCAGCTGCATTCATTTGATAGGTTCAGGATTCAATCAAACAACCCTGGTCTCTTTGAAGTTGGCGCAACTATTTTTAAATGTTTGTATGCTAGTTCAGTTGCCTCTCTTCCACGTGATGTTCTCTTGATATATCCTTCTTGTATTAAAAAGGGCTCATACACTTCCTCAATGGTTTCAGCTTCTTCGCTTACGGCAGTGGCAATTGTAGTCAAACCAACCGGGCCGCCTTTAAATTTTTCAATGATGGTGGTAAGGATACGATTGTCCATATCGTCAAGTCCATTCTCATCTACATCAAGTGCCTTCAATGCCATCTGCGATATAGCTTTGGTGATGTTGCCATCTCCTTTAATCTGGGCGAAGTCGCGTGTTCTTCTTAATAAATTATTGGCAATACGCGGTGTGCCCCGACTTCTGCGAGCCAGTTCAAAAGCAGCATCATCGGCAATGGGGGTATTTAAAATATGAGCAGATCGTTTTACAATTTTGGTGAGCAATGCTGAATCGTAATACTCAAGTCTTGCATTAATTCCAAAACGTGCACGCAACGGTGAGGTAAGTAAGCCAGCACGTGTAGTTGCGCCAATCAATGTAAATGGATTCAAATTAATTTGAACAGATCGTGCATTAGGGCCGCTATCCAACATAATGTCGATGCGGTAATCTTCCATGGCAGAGTACAAATATTCTTCTACAATCGGATTGAGTCGGTGGATCTCATCAATAAACAAAACATCATTGGTTTCAAGATTTGTGAGCAAACCTGCAAGGTCACTAGGTTTATCCAATACAGGGCCTGAAGTGATCTTAATACTGGATCCAAGTTCGTTGGCGATAATGAATGAAAGGGTTGTTTTGCCTAGTCCCGGTGGGCCGTGCAACAACACATGATCAAGGGATTCGCTTCGTTGCTTGGCTGCGGATACAAATACTTTGATGTTGTCAATAATTTTTTGTTGGCCTGTAAAGTCAGCGAATGAAAGTGGCCGAAGGGCTTTTTCAACTTCTTTCTCTCCGGAGTTTAAGGCCTCTCGGTCGGCATTTAAGTAATCTTCACGCATATTCAGAGACTAATTTCATCATCAGAGTGTAAAGTTACTTTTTTTGCTGCTTTGATATGCTTTGTTGTAAGACTCTCGTCCTTGTGATAAGGATTTTAGTTTCTTCAATGGTCAAATCTTTCTTTTGAGATTTATCGTAGGCTCTTAATAGAAAAACTTTCTTGCGTACTGAAATGACAGCATGAATAACGCGCGCACCATAACTTTTTCCCGAAGATTTACCTGTAATTGAAATCCTCAACTTATAAAGGCCATGTCCAAGATGATCTCCTTGCTCAGGGTTTTCTTGTAGTAAAAGAATGGTATTTTGAATGTCGTGCTTGAAGCCAGGATATATCTTTATGATAGACTTGACATCCTTCAAGAATTCATCAGTGGTTAGTACTTCATAACTCACTTATTGCTTCATTTGCGTTGCGCAATTTTTTCTTGCCTTGAAAATATAACTCCACTTCTTTCAGGGCTAGTAATGTACCCGTAACAAGATTTTCCGTTTTGGTAGCAGTTGTTTTTATTTTTAATTCGATCAGAATGGCTTTCCACTCTCTTTCCGTTAAAAAGACACCTTCTTTGCCCTTTCTGTCCCTGGCTCTTTTTGGAGTAATTAATTTCTTACCAATTTTTAAAGCAACTGCCATCTTGAAAGCATTTTTCTTATGACAAATCTAATTCATTCTAATCTGTTGATGTGAGTTAGTTTAAAAAAACTAAATTTGCAACATCATTGCAAATAGCCATTCATGGATAATCGCACAAAAAATATTATTTACTCCTTAATCCTTCTTGTATCGGTTGCAGCAGTCTGGTTGTATAGAAAAAATCAGGTCTCTGAGCCCATCAAGATCGAAGGCGAAACGATGGCCACTACCTATCATGTCACTTACTTCGACAAGGAGAAACGCAACTTTAAGGCTTCAGTTGACTCGCTATTAGTAATGGTGAATAAGTCGATCAATAATTATGATCCTGAATCAGAGATTTCAAGATTTAATAAATCAAAATCTTCCTTGAAGTTTAATTTGCCGTATCTCCTTCCTCCTTTAAAAAAATCGCAAGAAGTAGTGTCTGGTTCGAAAGGTGCTTTTGACCCTACTGTGATGCCGTTAGTGAATATGTGGGGTTTCGGCTCTGCAAAGAGAAGCAGGCCAGACAGCACAAAGATTGATTCATTGAAGTCGTTGGTGGGTTTTGAAAAAATTCAGTTTAACGCTGATAGTGTTTGGAAACTGGAACCTCGGGCTCAGCTTGACTTCGGTGGTATCGGGCAGGGATATGGTGCAGATGTAGTGAGCCAATTTTTACGCTCGAAGGGCATTGAAAATTTTTTAATGGAGCTAGGTGGTGAAGGAATGGCAGGCGGAAGAAACCTGAAGACAGACAAGCCTTGGGAGCTTGGCATCTTAGATCCGAACTCAACACATGAAAATCAATTTTTCAAAGCATATGTTTCGTTGGAGAACAAATCATTTACTACCTCCGGAAACTATTTCAACTTTCGTGAGATTGATGGTAAAAAATATTCACATACCATCGACCCAGATACTGGCTATCCCGTGCAACGCGAAATTTTAAGTGCTTCTGTGTTTGCTGCGGATGCTATCACTGCTGATGCCTGGGCTACCGCATTTATGGTCATGGGTCACGAGAGAGCTCAAGAAGTTTTGAAGAGCCATCCTGAATTGGATGCTTTTCTGATTTATTCAACTAAAGACGGTATGGCTACTTTCACCACAGAAAAAATATCTCCCTATCTTAAAATTAATCCATAGATAGGGTAACCCCTCAGCAACACGTATAAAACTTTAGACACAGATTCAGAGATTAGACGATGAGCCTCCATACATATCCGCATAATTTGATAGCTTCAATTTGCAAAGGATACTTTTTGATTGAATGTTTCATATTCAATCAAATATTGCCACAAGTAAAAAAGCAATTCATAAAATTCATTCTGTGAATCTGTGGCGATTTCTTTTGCTCCCTGTAATTACAAATTAGTTTTTTCAATATAGAGATTAGGACATGACCTTAAAGCTAATAGTTCTCTTTTTTACCCCGCTTCTTTCAGGGTTGCTGGTTTACCTCATCCCTTCTTCGAAGAACACTAACTTTAAGTTGATCCTGGTCTTTGCTGGATCATATCTTTTTGCCATCACCGTAACCCATATTCTTCCTGAGCTTTATACACAGCATCAGGAGGTTGAACTGATTGGTTTATTTGTTCTCGCGGGTTTTTTTCTTCAACAATTACTGGAATACTTCACGTCAGGTATAGAGCATGGTCACCTGCCTAGCAGGCAGGCAGGTATTCATACACACGACCATCATGATCACGGTCGTCACCACAGTCATAGCCATCAATCTGTTTCTGCTTTAGTTTTGTTGATAGCATTGTGTGTTCATGCTTTTTTAGAAGGAGGTATGTTGGCACAGCCGGCTCAAATGGGTTCGATGTATGATATGAATGCTATTTTGTTGGGCATTGCGTTGCATCGCGCCCCAGCAGCCTTTGCGTTGATGACGGTGCTGGCCTCTCAACTTCATTCTAAATCGAAAGCGCTTCCGCACTTGATTGTATTTTCTTTTGCCGCTCCTGTCGGATTGATATTGAGTACTTATTTTGTAGAAAGTGAAATCCTATCAGAAGTTGGATTGATTTATCTCTACGCATTAGTATGCGGAAACTTTCTACACATATCAACCACCATTGTCTTTGAAAGTAGTCCAGAGCACAGGTTTAATGCAAAGAAGATGGCAGTAGCTGTATTTGGTGCGCTCATAGCTGTTGCGATTGAATACATCATTTGATTTCTTGCTTACAGGCAAGTTTGTAACTTGGGCTTGCTCCCGATGTTAAAAAGACTCCGAACCTTAATCACGCATAAAATTCATCAACTGCCTGTTTTGGTGTTGATGCCTCACAGCCGTTGCAACTGCAGATGTGTGATGTGTGATATTTGGAAAGCGAACACTGAAAAACGAGAGATCACGGTTGAAGAATTAGAAAAACACATTGCACAGTTTATCCAGTTAAAAGTGCGAGAGGTAGTTTTTTCAGGTGGTGAGGCTCTGATGCATTCTAACCTCTGGAAACTCTGCTCTTTAATTAGACAGAATGAGATCCGGATAACGATTCTTTCAACGGGATTTTTGTTGCAGAAAAATTCAACTGAAATTATAGTCCATTGCGATGAGGTAATTGTTTCATTGGATGGTAGCCAAACCGTTCACGATAAAATCAGAAATGTACCTGATGGCTTTTCCAAACTTGCGGCCGGAAAAGACTAAAACCAGAATTTAAAATAGGGGGAAGGTGTGTCTTGCAGCGATTTAATTATTTTGATTTTGTGAACATAGTTAAGTCAGCAAAAGACATTGGACTTGACCGAATTTCATTTCTAGCAGCGGATGTGTCAACGTCTGCGTTTAACCGTCCGGCATCTTGGAGCGATAACCGAGCCAGTGAAGTGGCGCCGAGTAAAAATGAAGCTGCAGAATTTGAGACTATAGTTCGTAACTCATTCTCGATTTTAGCGAGTGAGTATCGCTCAAATTTTATTTCTGAGAGCCCCCAAAAGATGTTAAAAATAGTTCAATACTATAAGGCAATAAACCGGATGGGAGATTTCCCGGAAGCGATTTGCAATGCTCCCTGGGTTTCATCCGTGGTGGAATCGGATGGAAGTGTAATGCCTTGTTTTTTCCATCGACCGTACGGAAATCTCTATGCGAATGATTTTCTGGGCATCATCAACTCGTCAGAAGCAATTGCCTTTCGACAGCAATTAAATGTAAAGACGGATTACCTCGGATGGTCTTGATTTCCAGTTGAGTGCTTCCGGACTATTATCATAAATCATTAGAGCAGGAAATTCTCCGACATGACCCAGTGCCTTGATCAAGGATTTATAAGAGGCACACTCCGCAAGAGATTGCTGGAATAGAACAATGACAATAAAGAGGTCGTCAACGAATGAAATTGTTTTGGTCAAACTAAGTGGTGAGTAAGTTGAAATTCACTGTATTTATTCAAGTTATACCCTTTGATAAACAAAACAAAAAGCTACCATTTCCACTCTCAAAATTTATAGAAAGTTTTTGATTATATGCATTTGAGGATGTAATTTGAAAGCTTGCAATACAACATGAAACCTATTACGGACATCGCATCCTATCAGCACACTTATCTTGAAAGTACAGTTAATCCTGAGTCATTTTGGGATTCAGTAGCTCAAGACTTCACATGGAAAAACAAATGGGACAAAGTACTTGAATGGGACTTTCATAAACCCGAAGTAAAATGGTTTGTCGGAGGGAAACTAAATATTACGGAGAACTGCATAGATCGCCATTTGCCAAAGCGTGCCAATCAGGTTGCCATTATTTGGGAACCAAACGATACGAAAGAGGCTTCGCGCAATATTACCTATCAGGAGCTCTATGATAACGTATGCCGTGTGGCCAATATGTTAAAAGCACAAGGCGTAAAAAAAGGTGATCGCGTATGCATCTATCTGCCCATGGTGCCCGAGGTTGCGTATGCCATTTTAGGTTGCGCGAGAATAGGAGCAGTTCACTCAGTAGTGTTTGCGGGATTTTCTTCGGGCTCGTTAATAGATCGCATTAACGATTCGGGCTGTAAACTTGTGTTGACTTCTGATGGCGCATATCGCGGAGACAAGAAAATCGATTTGAAAGCAATAGTGGATGAAGCTTTAGCAAAATGTCCTACTGTAGAAAAAACAATTGTGCTGAAGAGGACAAACACAAACATCACCATGAAACCCGGCCGTGATCTTTGGTGGCATGATGAGATTGCAAAGGCAACTTCGGTTTGTAAACCAGAAGAAATGGATGCCGAAGATTTGTTGTTCATTTTGTACACATCAGGTTCAACTGGAAAGCCAAAAGGCATGGTGCACACCTGTGGTGGTTATATGGTGTATACGAATTACACTTTTCGGACCACGTTCCAGTACGAAGATGGGCAGGTGTTTTGGTGCACTGCAGATGTAGGGTGGATTACAGGTCATTCTTATATTCTTTATGGACCGCTTTCTGCCGGAGCAACAACAGTGATGTTTGAGGGAATTCCTTCATGGCCCGATATGGGAAGGTTCTGGCAAGTGATTGAAAAACATAAAGTGAATATTTTCTACACCGCCCCAACGGCCATTCGCTCTCTTGAAAAAGCACCACTTTCTTTTATCGGTGCCTGCGATCTCTCATCACTCAAAGTTTTGGGCTCAGTAGGCGAGCCGATTAATGAAGAAGCCTGGCACTGGTATGACGTCAATATAGGAAAAGGAAAATGTCCTATTGTAGATACATGGTGGCAAACTGAAACGGGTGGAATAATGATTTCACCGATAGCAAATGTTACAAAGCTAAAGCCAGCCCATGCCACCTTTCCGTTGCCTGGCGTTCAACTGGCCGTTATGGATGAGAACGGAAATGAAATCTTTGGCAATAGTGTGGAGGGAAGATTGACTCTTAAGTTTCCCTGGCCCGCCATGGCTCGCACAATTTATGGAGATCATCAACGATTTAAGGACACCTATTTTTCAACTTTTCCAGGAAAGTATTTTACGGGTGATGGATGCAAACGTGATGAAGATGGATACTATCGAATTACAGGGAGGGTAGATGACATCATTATTGTTTCGGGTCATAATATGGGCACGGCTGAAATTGAAAGTGCAATCGATGAACATTCCGCTGTTTGCGAAACCGCAGTTGTAGGATACCCTCACGATATCAAAGGCCAGGGGATCTATGCTTTTGTAATCTGTTATGAAAAACCAATTGAGGAAGAGCATTTGCGAAAAGAAATCAGGGAAAAGGTTTCAAAAATAATAGGCCCTATTGCAAAGCCTGAC
>JANOLM010000541.1:0-2074 GCA_031419815.1 Bacteroidia bacterium | reverse complement strand
GAACAAGAGATCATAGAACTCTCTAAGAAAGACGCAAAGGCTTTTGGAGAGTTGTATGAAAAATATTTCGACCGGATATTCAATTATATCTACCGGCAAACTGATGATGAAGACCTGGCAGGCGATTTGTGCTCACAAACTTTTATCAATGCCCTGAATAACCTTAAACGTTATGAATTTCGTGGCGTACCCTTCTCTGCCTGGATTTATAAAATTGCCGGCAATGAAGTCAATAAGCATTATCGCAAAAACAAAGGCAAGAAAATATTTAGTATTGAAGAGCTGAAAGTAAAAGAATTAGTAGAAAGCACGGAGGAAGGTTGGGACGAGGAGATGATCAACAAGCTAATAGATTTTATGAAGGATTTACCTACCGATATGCTACAGGTATTGGAACTTCGTTTTTTTGAAGATAAAGATTTTAAGGAAATAGCGTTTATACTGGACATCACAGAAAGTGGTGCAAAGATGAGGACGTACCGCGCCTTGGACAAGCTGCGTAAGAGTTTTAATATTAAGCTGAGGTACGAATGAGTAGACACGAAATACGGTTGCGCAGAAAGCGGTTGACAGCCCGAGGCCCAGAAAGATTCAGGAACTATGATGCTGTGCTAAAAGGCCATGAAGAAAATCAACGCCTCAAAAAGATCCTAAAAGTATTTTCACTATTTGCCATCGTTCTTATCCTGGTCATGCTCATCATCATTGTCTTTCGATGGGAGAAAAAAGTGACGCAAAAGGATAGCAAAGAAAATCATGAAATGATTAAGCCAAAACTGTGACTTCTTGATTTTTGCAGGATTAAGAATTTAAAAACTTAAACCTCAAAAATTATGGAAGCCAAGAAAAATCCCGACAAGGATGTTACTAGAAAATCAGGACAATTTTTTTTGATTGGACTTAGCATCAGCATTTCGTTGATGATCACTGCGTTTGAGTGGAGAACCCAAAAGGTTGAGAGACCGCGAAAGCCAACTGCACAAGAGGACTCGGCTGTTCTCATTGACATTCCTATTACTACGCTAAAAGCGCCTGCTGCACCAGAAGTATCCATTCCAAAAAAAGAAATTATCATACTTGGTGAATTCATTCCAGTCGAATCTGATAGGAATTCATCAACTAGTGACTTAATTCTTTCGACAGAAGATGCATACCCTATTCAATCTGAATTTATACTTGTTGACGAAAAAGAAATTCCTGAAGAGGATCCCATCGTCTTCGCTGAAGCACAACCTCAGCCTATTGGAGGACTTCAAAATTTTTACGATGAGATTTCGAGAGAAATAAAATATCCTCAACAAGCCAGACGTATGAATATCGAGGGGAAAGTATTTGTTGAATTTGTGGTGAACAAAAAAGGAGAGCCGTCTGACCTGAAAATATTAAAAGGAATTGGGGCAGGCTGTGATGAAGAAGCGATGCGTGTTATTGCGTCTACAAAATGGGAACCTGGTAAGCAAAGAGGAATTCCAGTACGTGTAAGAATGGTTATGCCTGTTTTCTTTAAACTGAATTAAACCGAACTCAAGAGTAGGCTGTAGGCATGAATGGTGATATAGTTATTGAGCTAAATCTTTAACTTTAGGGCATCTCTAAAAACCTTGCCTTTGACCACCTCTTCCTCAATCCTTCTACCAATGAACTCAGTGTCACCTCACCCCCAGCCCCTCTCCGAGACTGAGAGGGGTGACGACTCCCTTCTCCTCAAGGAGAAGGGTTGGGGATGAGGTGATAAAAGGCATAAATCTTTATGTTCATGTTCTCCTTTTTAAAATCCCATTTTATACTATCCTCCAAAAGGAGAAGGTCAAAAGGAGTTTTTAGAGATGCCCTTAAGTCACTCCTTTAACTTAAACTTTAAATCTTGAATCTCACAAAGGAACATAGTATAACTGCCTGGCTCCGCCAGACCAATGGCTTTTGGTTTTCCCTTTATACTGCCGTTTCGGCTTTCTGCTTATACACTTGCATTTTTGCATTACGCAAAACTTTTGGAGTAGCCACCTACGAGAACATGAGTGTGTGGGGCGTAGATTTTAAAGTGTGGATGGTGATCTTTCAGGTACTAGGCTAT
>JANOLM010000540.1:0-2461 GCA_031419815.1 Bacteroidia bacterium | reverse complement strand
CGACCTCCAGCTTTCCGAGCGGAGAGAGGTCATAAAAATCCTTAAAGAGTTGACAGCTCTTCTGCGGGAAAATTTGACTGAGTTTAAAAATGCATACATTTTTCTCGGTCACATGGACTTTAATCGGGCAAAAGCAAAGTTCTCAATTGATGTTGATGCAGAGTTACCTCAACTAAAAGAAAAGCCGGATCTAAACTGGATGCATGCTCGGCACCCTCTTTTGCTGCTAAGTTTAAAAGGTAAGAGATCCGTGGTGCCACTCACAATTGATTTGACTGAAACGGAAAGAATGCTTTTAATATCTGGTCCTAATGCAGGTGGAAAATCCGTTTGTTTGAAAACCGTTGGATTGATTCAATATATGATGCAATGTGGATTGCTTGTTCCTTTGCATGAGAAATCCTCTGTTGGATTATTTAAAGACATCTTTCTAGACATTGGCGATCAGCAGTCTATCGAAAATGATTTAAGTACCTACAGCTCTCATTTGAAGAACATGGGTTTTTTTTTAAAACATTCTTCCAGAGAAACTTTGGTATTATTGGATGAACTTGGGGCTGGCACCGATCCGAATTTTGGAGGCGGCATAGCACAGGCTATTTTAGACACACTTCTAAAAAAAGAAGTTTGGGGTGTGGCCACTACACATTATTACAACCTGAAACTTTTTGCTGATAAAGCTAAGGGTATACGCAATGGAGCCATGCAGTTCGATACAAAAAAATTGGAGCCTCTCTTTATGTTAGAGATTGGAAAGCCAGGCAGTTCTTTCGCCCTCGAAATTGCGAGAAAGACTGGGCTTCCTTCCGCTACCATTCAGGAAGCCGAAACTATTATCGGTAAAGATTTAACAGGCTTTGAAATGCTGATGAAGTCCGTGGCCGATGAAAAGCAAAGTCTGATTAAACGCGACTTAGAAATAAGGCAAAAGGAAACTGAACTGACTAAAACCTTAGAAAGATACAAGCAGCTTTCCAGTGAACTTGAAAACAAGAAGAAGGAAATTTTGGATAAAGCTAAAACGGAAGCCTCCTATCTCTTGAAAGAAACAAATCGCGAAATAGAAAAGACCATACGGCACATTCAAGAAAATAAAGCTGAGAAAAAGGAAACACGCAAAGTAAGGCAGAACCTTCTCGGCCTAATTGAAAAAGTAAAACCTATCGAAGGAAAAGCCACAATTCAAAATCAGGAAATAAAAGAAGGCGATAAAGTTAGGATCATAGGACAGGAAGTGACGGGCATCGTTTTGTCTGTAAAAGATAACTCGGCAGTAGTGCAGTTTGGTGACTTGCGTTCAACATTAAAAGCAAAACAATTGATTCATAGCCACCATGTGGTAGCAGTCGATTCAACGGCTTCACGGGCACGTCAAATGGGTGTTGACATTCATAAAAGGCAATCTCAGTTTAGTGCCACACTTGATGTAAGAGGAAAACGTGTAGACGAGGTCATTCCTGTTTTGGTGCAATTTCTGGATGATGCTATTCTCCTTTCTCAACATGAGATCAGGATCTTGCACGGTAAGGGTGAAGGGGTTTTGCGTAGCGTTATCCGTGATCAGCTAAAGCAGACAAAAGGGATTGCATCCTTTGCCGATGATCATGTGGAGCGAGGAGGCGCTGGGATTACAGTGGTAGTGCTGAAATAAAAAAGGCCGTAAATTTCTTTACAGCCTTTTTTGAGAAAGTTATAAGTTCTATAAACCAAAAGTCATTACCCATTGACCTTTCACATTGTCTACACGGCCAGCGTAGCCAGTACCTTGAAAGTTATAGGTTATTTCTAATGTCGCTTCCGTTACAGTGTAGGTGATATTCAATGCATCTGGTGTTCCTTTATCACGAATGATGCTCGTTAATGGATCTGTATCAAATGTCCAGTTTCCACTGGATAACCAAGGGCTTAATGCGGGTCTGCCTGTAGTGACATAACCAAAGGATGCGGCTCCCACAACACCTTCAAGTTTTAATGTGAAATTGGTAAAGCCTGCTTGCACAACATTATCTTTTTTAACGGAAGTGGCTTTCCAAGTCTTTGATAATTTTCCTAATTGAACCTCCGCATCAGAGGGAGCCGGGGGTTTGGTTCTATCGCAGCCAGAATAGGTCAACAATAGGGCTGAAAGTGCCAATAAAAGAAAAATTTTTGCAGTCAGTTTCATTTTTTAAAGCTGTTAACAGGGTTAAACTTACTAAATTCAATCCTTTTATAAAACTAGGATGGGAGGATTTGATAAACTCTGAGTTTTAATCAGTTTAATTTTGGTTTTGTAACCCCCTTATTATTTAAAAGCTTCTTGCTGCCAGCTACTTGCTTCTAGCTTTTCGACCCTTTTCAGGGCTAGAAGCTGGAAGCTAGCAGCCCTATTTAAACCCCATAATATCTAACTTAATGGAATGAGAGGGATAGTCATGCTCCTGATTGTATGCAATGAAAATCAAAGAATCTTTCGGCAAAT